>CACXDE010000028.1 GCA_902766305.1 uncultured Ruminococcus sp.
AGTCCGTGGATGACAATTATAAGTTGTTTGATCGCCTAAACTTCATGAATATGTGGATCGTTGGCTGGTGCTCTATTTGCATGTGCTGCTTGTATCAGCCATTCATCAAGCTTTGGGTAGGTCAGGAAAAAGCATTAACAAACTGGTTCTCATTGCTTATGGCAGTGTACTTCTATTTCTGGATGGTGCGTTTTATTGCGCTTATCTTCAAGAATGCACAAGGACTCTGGAGACAGGATAGGTTTAGATCAATTTCAGAAGGAATCTTTAATCTTTGCCTTAACTTAGTTATGGTTCAGTTTGTTGGAATCTATGGGATTACGCTATCTACGATTATTGCTATGCTCGTGATAAGTGTTCCATGGGAAACGAGGGTGTTGTTCAAACACTATTTTAAACGATCTCCGAAAGATTTCTATCTTAAATTGATAGGAAAAACCTTGGTAACTGCTTGTGTTGGAGGCCTGACATATCTCATTTGTATAATGTTTACTGGTGGTCTGGTGACAACACTCCTATTTCGAGCGATTGTTTGTGTTGTAGTACCGAATGTTGTGTTTATTGCACTTTACCATAAATCGGAGCATTTCAGTTATATGCTGAAATTGATCGGAAGGTTTATTAAACCATTGTCAAGAAAGGTAGGAGTCTAACATGGCTGCGATCATTGAGAAAGCTAAGGAAGTACGAAGAACACTTATTCGGAATCATATAGAAAAAAAGAAGTTTGATTCCAAATATAAGGTTGAAGGCACAATTCAGAACAAGAAGAAAATGTGTTACATCCTTTCTGGCTATAAACCGTATCTTTGGCAGGATGTGTTTGAACGCATCAAACGGTTTCAGCCACAGGACATGGAAGTTTGCGTTGCGAGTTCAGGTAAGTATGTTACCGAGTTATCAGAATTGTGCAAAAAGAACGGGTGGGTATATCTGAGCACGGAACTTAACAACATCTGTGTTCTGTCAAATATTGTTATGAGAGAATTCCTGCAAGCAGAGTACATCTTTAAGCTTGATGAGGATATCTACCTTCCACAGGGATACTTCGATGATATGGCTGCCGCATACGATGTGATTGAAAGTGAGACTCCTGGATGCCTTGGCTTTATATGCCCTGCTCTTCCACTGGGTTTTTATGGAATGCACGATTTTCTGATCCGTAAGAATTGCTTAGAAGAATTTAATACTCGATTTGGAAAGCATTATGTGGGTGGTACAGCGTTAAACCCTGCCTTTCGTCAGCATGTTGGAGTGGACGCTTTTATCTGGGAAAAGATTGGTATCTTTGATGAATGTGCAAAGGAGTATAAGGATTCCGGATTCTCTTATGAACCTTGCGCTACACGCTGCGGTATTGCTGCGATTCTTTTCAAACGCAAGTTTTGGGATACTATGGGTGGGCTAAAAAAACCACGCGGGAAGGGCCTTGGTGATCAAGGAGATGAAGGACAAATCACAGCGTATTGCGCTCTGAACTTTCAGATGACTTATTGTGTTAAGAATATTCTTGTAGGGCACTTTGCCTTTGGCGGCTCTGAACCAGATGTTATGAAAGTAAAGGAAGCACATCCGGAATATTTCGCTTTGCACATTTAGTCAAACCTGCGATGGAGGTACATATGCAGCGAGTTAAGTATTTGATTATAGGAGCGGGTATCAGCGGTCTTTCGTTTGCTTTTCATAAGCGGAACGAAGATTACCTGATCATTGAGAAGGATTCCGTTTATGGAGGACTGGCCAGGTCATTCTACAAGGATGGATTTGTCTGGGATGTTGCGGGTCACTTTTTCCATTTTCATTCAGACGAGACTAAAACTCATTATGACGTCCTAATGAAGGGAAAGAACATACGTACTGTTGAAAAATGTGCGAAAGTTTATTACGCCGGACAGTTCATGGACGCGCCTTTCCAATACAATATTCATCAGCTTCCACCTAAGGAATTTATCGAATGCTTGACTGATCTCTATTTTGCAGATAGGCCTGATGGGAATCTGCCTTTTGATGAGTTTGTCAGAAGAACATATGGCAATGGTATTGCTGAAAAATTCCTTATCCCCTATAACGAAAAGCTGTATGCCTGTCATATGAATGATCTTGAGCGGAATTCTATGGGAGGCTTCTTACCAAAGCTCGATTTTCCTATGCTGATGAATTTCTATCGAGGATTGAGAGGCAGAACGTATAATGACACTTTTTCATATCCAGTGAATGGCTGCGTCGAGATAATAAACTCACTGGTAGCGAATCTGGACAAAGATAGAATCCATTTGAATGAAATTGTTCAGCGGATTGATGCTTCTAACAAGAGAGTGTTTTCGACAAATGGTGAATATCAGTATGAATACCTCATTAATACCTGCGCATTGAATTCGTTTGCAAGAATGGTTGGTGATACAGGAGCGACATGTCTGAATTATAATCAGGTACTTGTGCTCAATTTGGGATTTGATAAGCCGAGCATTGACAAAAAGGTTAGTTGGGTCTATTTCCCTGGTACAGAGTTTTTCTATAGGATCGGTTTTTATAATAATATTGCCGGTACTGAACGACTGAGTTTATATATCGAAATCGGTTACAAGGCCAATGAGGTAATTGATATTGAACAGGCATTGCAGAGAACACTGGCTGATCTTAAGCGAATTGGTGTGATAGATAATCATAATCTTATAGCTTACGAACCATACATAATCAATCCTGGGTATGCCCATATTACTACTGTTGGTAAGGAATATACGTCACACTTTATTAGCGCAATGTTCGAGAACAATATCTATATGGTCGGTAGATACGCAAGATGGGAATACTCTGCCATGGACGATTCGATGGAACAGGCGAAGCAATTAGCGGCTAGAATCTAAGATAACTAAATACCCAAGAGGAGGAGA
>CACXDE010000029.1 GCA_902766305.1 uncultured Ruminococcus sp.
CAAGCTCTACATTATCTTTTTTTATGCCAAAGCTGTTGTAGCAAAGCTCTGCGCCGTCCCCTACGAGATATACGTTTTCATCATAATATTCAAGTTCTCTTGACAGCTCATCTATTGACAGTGCTCTGTCCGCCGTTATCCTTTCGATAATGCCCTCATCAATACGGAACAGAGCATTATACACCTGCTGACACCGCGCATCCATAACTGCACATACTATTCCATTCAGATACGGCATACAGTAAGCCATAGATTCAAGCGTGGATACTTTGGCGCATGGTTTATCAAGCGGCATAGACATTCCTTTGACGGAGGCAACGCCTATCCTGACACCGGTGAATGAACCCGGACCTGCGTTAACGGCAAACAGGTCTATATCTTTGATATCTGTTCCTGTGTTTTCAAGCAGTGAAGATACAACCGGCATAAGAGTCTGGCTGTGAGTTGTTCGTATATTCAGATAGAACTCTCCCAAAAGCTTTCCATCCTCCACAAGAGCCGCTGACACAGGTGAAGCACTGGTATCAATCGCAAGTATCTTCATATCTTTTCAGCTCCTTTTATACAAATTTCTCTCTCATTTTCAGAAATTTGCTCTATTCTTATCTCTATCCGCTTTTCAGGAAGAAAATCCACTATATTTTCGCTCCATTCAATTACCATTACGCCGCCGTCAATATAATCAAAGAACCCTGTAGTATACAGATCATCCCAGGATGTTACCCTGTACATATCAAAATGATAAACAGTATATTTTCCTCTGTATTCATGAACAAGTGCAAATGTCGGACTTGATACCCCGTCCTCTATTCCAAGACCACAAGCCAGTCCCCTTGTGAAAGCCGTTTTTCCTGCGCCAAGGCCGCCGAACAATGCGATTACTTCTGTACCCTTCAGTGTTTCCGCCAACCGCTGTCCTATCTCCTCAGTTTCCTTTGAATCTGATGTTCTGAAAATCTGCAAAAGCCTTCCTCTTCCCTTTTTCTGTATTATGATTCTATCAGAACAAACCTGTTATTTTGCCTGATGAATCCACATCTATTTTCTCAGCAGCCGGAGCCTTAGGCAGTCCGGGCATTGTCATAATGTCTCCGGTATAGACTACGATAAATCCTGCGCCGTTGGAAAGACGGATATCCCTTACGGTAATATTGAAGCCTTCCGGCCTGCCAAGCACTGCCGGATCATCTGAAAGAGAATACTGGGTCTTAGCTACACATACAGGGAGATTCTTTGTATCCAGCCTTTCAATATCTGCAAGAGCTTTAAGCGCCTGCGAAGTATAATTAACACCGTCTGCTCTGTATATCTTCTGTGCAACTGCAAGTATCTTATCCTTGATTGAAAGATCATCTTCATATGTCAGATTGAACTGTGACGGCTTTTCAGCAGCTGCGATAACCTTTGAAGCAAGATCCTGTCCGCCATTGCTTCCTCTGAGGAACATTTCAGCAACAGCAAAATCAGCGCCGAGCTGAGTACAGTAATCCTCTATGACTTTAAGCTCTGCCTCCGTATCAGCTGCAAATCGGTTTATTGCAACAACTGCCGGAACGCCGAAATTCTGCATATTCTCTATATGTACACCAAGGTTGACTATGCCCTTTTTGAGTGCTTCAATATTCTCGCTGCCAAGCTCTGCACGGGGAACACCGCCGTTATATTTCAAAGCTCTTACAGTTGCAACGATTACTACGGCAGAGGGACGAAGACCCGACTTTCTGCATTTTATATCAAAGAACTTTTCTGCGCCAAGATCTGAACCAAAGCCTGCTTCTGTAACTACATAGTCAGCAAGCTTAAGTCCAAGCTTTGTTGCCCTGACAGAGTTGCAGCCGTGCGCTATATTTGCAAACGGACCGCCGTGTACTATAGCCGGTGTTCCTTCCAGAGTCTGTACAAGATTTGGCTTGACCGCGTCTTTGAGAAGCGCTGTCATTGCGCCGTTTGCCTTTATATCCTTTGCGTATACCGGCTGACCGTCGGTATTATAGGCAACAAGAATGTTTCCGAGACGTTCTTTAAGATCATCAATATCTGAAGCAAGGCACAGAATAGCCATTACCTCGCTTGCAACCGTTATTATAAAACCGTCCTCACGGGGAACGCCGTTCATTCTTCCGCCAAGACCGGCTACTATATTTCTCAGTTCCCTGTCGTTCATATCAAGACAGTGCTTTATAAGTATACGCTTAACATCTATTTTTAGTGCATTACCCTGCTGTATATGATTATCAAGCATAGCACAGCAAAGATTATTTGCAGCTGTAATAGCGTGCATATCTCCTGTAAAGTGAAGATTTATATCCTCCATGGGTATTACCTGAGAATATCCGCCGCCTGCTGCACCGCCTTTAATACCGAAAACAGGACCTAGTGACGGCTCTCTCAGACAGACAGCTGTCTTTTTGCCTGCTGCGCTCAGTGAATCGGCAAGACCGACAGAAACCGTTGTTTTTCCTTCTCCTGCCGGAGTAGGGTTTATTGCGGTAACAAGTATCAGTTTTCCATCATCTTTGTCTGCCGTTTCCCTTATTAAACTTTCGGAAAGCTTTGCCTTATACTTTCCGTAGTATTCAAGATCATCTTCGGATATGCCAAGCTTTTTCGCAATCTCGCCCACAGGACGAATATCTGCCTGCTGTGCTATCTCAATATCTGTAAGCATTTTTATTCCTCCGCATATTTTAGTCAGGAGTGAGAAGTCAGGAATCAATTTAATTCCACTTTCAACTTTCCACATTCCACATTTTATTTTACCACAATTCATCATTTAATACAAGAAAAATTTATTCCATATAACTGGCCAGAAAAATGAATAATGCTCTGTAACCAATTACAGCCCATCGCATATTCACGATGGGCTGTATACATTTATTGGGAGTTTTTTATTTTTTATTTTTCTTAGACTTACTTTTTTTAGCAGTTCCGCTTGCTTTTTTCAGATTCTGATCAGCTGCTTCTGACTTTTCCGCCTTGACAGCTGTATCAGGCTTTGACTTATCTTCCTTTACATCTGACACCGCTGCGGCAGCTAATTTACTTCCCTTATCATCATTGCCGACAACAAGCTTAATTACAAACAGAGTGCCAAGCATAAGAATTATTGAAACACCAAGTACGACAAATACATTCTGTACAAAACCGGCAAGCAGATATCCAAGTGCTGACACACCTGCAACAGTCAGAGCATATGGCAGCTGAGTGGAGACATGATTAACATGATCGCACTGTGCGCCTGTTGAAGCCATGATTGTTGTATCGGAAATAGGTGAGCAGTGGTCGCCGCATACAGCACCTGCAAGACAAGCTGAAATGCAGACAATTACCATTTCCGGAATGCCGTTCTTTGCTGCGTCTGCAAGTACACCGGAGAAAACTCCTGTAACAATTGGAATGAGTATACCGAATGTTCCCCATGATGTTCCTGTTGCAAAAGAAAGACCGGTTGCAACAACAAAAAGAATAAGTGGAAGTAGTATCTGTACGGCTGTCGCATTCTCTACAACACCCTTTACAAACTCTGCTGCGCCAAGGGTATTTGTTGTAGATTTAAGCGTCCACGCAAATACAAGGATAAGTATTGCCGGAACCATCTGCTTGAAACCGCCGACAAGAGATTCCATACATTCACTGAATTTGAGTACGCCGCGACCAATATAATACAAAATAATCAGGATCAACGCTGCAATTGAACCAAGTGACAGACCGTATGAAGCGTCACAGTTTGCAAATGCGTCTATCATGTTCTCACCGCTGAAAAGTCCTCCTGTATAGAGCATACCAAGTACACAACAGCATATGAGAACAATTACGGGTAAAATAAGATCTGTAACCTTACCCTTAGAGGTTGACGGCTTATCATCCTCAGCATAGACGCTGTTTTTTGTTGTGAAGAGATCGCCGTTTATAGCATTTACCTCATGTGTACGCATAGGACCGAAATCAACATTTGTTACAGCTATAAAAATAACCATTATCAGTGTAAGCAGCGCATAAAGATTATAAGGTATAGTGCTGATAAAAAGCTGAATACCGTTGACATCCTTTACAGTACCGCTGACAGCTGCCGCCCATGAGGATATCGGCGCAATTATACATACAGGCGCAGCAGTAGCGTCAATAAGATATGCAAGCTTTGATCTTGATATCTTATGCTTATCCGTTACCGGACGCATAACTGAGCCAACCGTCAGACAATTGAAATAATCGTCAACAAAAATAAGCACACCCAAAAGGAAAGTAGAAAGGCTTGCACCGACTCTTGATTTAATATGCTTTGATGCCCATTCACCGTATGCACGGCTGCCGCCTGCCTTGTTCATAAGAACAACTATAGAGCCAAGTACAACAAGGAAGATAAGTATACCCACATTGTATGCGTCTGCGATGTTGGCAATAAGACCATCCTGCACAATATACTTCATAACACCCTCAGTGCCTGTTTCAAGAGCAACTGCACCTATAACAGCGCCGGACAATATTCCTATAAACAATGAGGAATACACTTCCTTTGTAATAAGAGCAAGACCAATTGCAACTATCGGCGGCAGCAGCGACCACATTGAACCGACCGCAGTATCGCCGACCATCATTACTGCGCTTGTCAGCGGAGTCTGTATACAGCATAAAATTATGTACACAACTACAATACCTGCAAATATCAGATTTTTGACCAGATTTTTCTTCATTTGTTTCATCCTCTCATTAATAAAATTTCATTTACCGACTTTATTCGCCAGCAAAACACAAAATAATCTTAGCATATGCGAGAGGATTATTCAATTACATTTCTGTAATGTTGATATTTTTTGTTAATCATAAACAAAAGGCTATATATCCGCCTATCTATCTTGTCGAATCATAAAGACATTAAAATGCCTATACGACAACACCCAAATATATAACTATCAAAGCAAGCAATGCCAATAATGGAATTGTTACACAGTATCCTATTATTCTGACTGACACAGCTAACCTTGGATTCTCACCTTTTTTTCCAAGAACGGTACCCACGATAATAGCTCCAACACCAAAAACAAACAATCCGGCAAATACAGAAACTATAATGATGAAAAATACTGCACTTATAAGAAAAACTCCTAAAAAAGCCATTTTAACATCTCCAAGTTAATTCTCATCCGAAAATACCCGAGCTTATAGAATAAATAATTTCTATAAGCTTAATAAAAATATCCTTGGCAATAGACAAGAATGACGGAACAATATCGTCAAGTATTCCGTTTATCTCTTTGACCTGTTCAATCGTCAGCAGCTTATTCTCAAGACCGGATTCAAAGCTGAACAATTCCCCATATGCGTGAGAATGACCCACAGCAACCATTCCTCTTGCAGTATCACCAATAGCAGCATACCTTCCTGCTGCATATGCGCCGATGGAAAAATCACCGAATGCCGCAGCACCAACAGAAACAATACCAAGGGATATTGCTCCGAATGCTGCAAGACCTATGGATATTGCGCCAAATGCAAACGCTCCTACAGCAATACAGCCGGAAGCCAACAGACCGATACTGAGCAGACCTAACGGGAAAACACCAACTGATATAAGACCTATTGTAAAAACGCCCCTTGCAAACAAGCCTACAGCAAGAATACCTTTTGCCTTTTCCCCAACTGCAATAAGTCCTTCGGCATTTCTACCGATATGGTAAAGCGGCAAATTACCGATAACTATACTGCTTTTATGTTCACGTAAAACTGCTTTTTTGATACGTTCGGTTTTACTGCTGAGCTTCTCCTGTTTACCGTCAGGTTCAGCACCGCTGTCACTTGTATCATTTTTCTCTCCCTCTGACGCAGAATTATTATTTAATCCGGCTTTATCAGTACAATCATCATTAAGAAGATAATCCATAGAACAGCCAAATATTTTGCCCATTTTTATCAGCTTGTCTGTTTCCGGATATGCAAGTCCCGATTCCCATTTGCTTACAGACTGCCTCGAAACCTCTAACATCTGAGCTAACTGCTCCTGTGTAAGATTTAGTTCTTTTCGTTCCTTTGCTATTTTATCTCCAGTTTTCATATATGTCTCCTCTCTCGTTTTTAATTTTTATTCTGAAATCTTAATTCAACTCTGATGATATTTTACAACAATCATATCAATATGTCTATATAATTGATGTTTCTTTATGTAAACTTCAGGTTGCATTTCACTTCATTACGTCAATTGAAACTTTCACGACAAAATCAGACACCATATGCAGTCATTTACATACAGTGCCTGATTATTTCAAAATGCTGTTTTATTTACTTTACTGTAAGTGTTAAGTCCTTTGTAACTGCCGTGCCTGTACCATTGTTATCTTTTACGTTAATTCTTACATTATAGGTACCTACTGTCGTTGGGGTGAACGTGATTGAATCATACTTCGTATATGCGGAACCGCTTGAAGTCACATAGGCTTTTGTCCATGAACTGTCTGTCGATTTCTTATAGTAGTAAGCATACTTGTACGGGCTAGTGCCTCCGCTTGCCTTACCTGAAAGGGTAACAGCCTTATTTACCTTAGTGCTTGTTGTGCTTATGCTTGAATTGTTCTTCAGTTCGGCGGAAGACTTTACAGTTAATGTAAACTCCTTAACTGAAAGTTTCCCGGAATTATCCTTAACATTTACCCTCAATGAATATGTTCCGGCAGTCTTGGGAGTGAATGTGCCCGTCGCAGCGGTAGTATAGGCTGAGGTACTTGTTCCGCCGATCTTAGTCCAGCTTGAATCACCTGACTTTTTGTAATAATACGCATACTTGTATGGGCTTGTACCTCCGCTTGCCTTACCTGAAAGCGTAACAGCGTTATTTACAGTTGTACTTGTTGCGCTTATGCTTGAATTGTTCTTAAGTTCAGCATCTGCCTTTACAGTCAGTGTAAACTCTTTAACTGCAAGCTTACCGGTATTATCCTTGACATTAATCCTCAATGAATATGTTCCGGCAGTTTTAGGTGTGAAAGAACCTGTTGCCGCAGTGCTGTAAGCTGATGTACTTGTTCCGCCGATCTTAGTCCAGCTTGAATCACCTGACTTTTTGTA
>CACXDE010000030.1 GCA_902766305.1 uncultured Ruminococcus sp.
CTGAAGCTGCATTTCTTTTTTGATTGTTGTGATGGATGTTGTTTTGTCCATACCTGTTACCTCCTTGTCTAATCGACTCCAATGAATTCCAGCGATCAATTTGGATTATTCAATTTACTTCATGGTGTTCCTTGGAGTTTATTATACTTTATTAGACATTGGTGAGCTAGGTGCGGAGGGTTTGATGCTTACGTTATTACACAAATAAGGAGCGTTGCTGGTAGACCTTTGTAACAGCCCCTTTACAGTGCAGAGCATCTGTGTTATAATAATACTCACACAGCGAGGTGTAAAACAATGAGCGACACAAAAATCAAAGACAGGATACTCCTGCTCGAACATTATTTTGAAGAAAACACAGATGAACTGCATACACTTACGACCGAGGAGCTTATCGCTATTTGTGAGCAAAACGGCTGCAGAGCAAACAGAAATACTATCCGTGATGATATTTCAGCGCTGAAAAAATCGGGACTTGACATAATTACCGATCAAAAAGGAAAATCAAAAGCATTCTATATCGGAAACAGATTGTTTGAACTTGCGGAGATAAAGACTCTTATAGATGCCGTTTCAAGTTCTCGTTTTATCACAGAACAGAAAAGCAGCGAACTCATAGAAAAGCTCACCAAACTCACAAGTGTCTATAACAGAGACGCGCTCACGGATAATGCCATTTTTTCTGACAGGATAAAAACCGACAGCTCGGGAATTTTCCTTACTATCGATACGATCAATGCAGCTATAAGTGAAAAGAAAAAGATACGTTTCCGTTATGTTGACTATCTGCCTACAAAAGAAAAGATACTTCGTCACGACGGTAAATGGTATGTTGTTTCTCCGCAAACGCTGATATGGAACGATGACAGATACTATGTTCCGTCATACTCAGAAGAAAAGAGCTGCATCGTACCGTTCAGAATAGACCGAATGCGCAATGTCGAACTGACCGACAAAGCAGCTGTTCATGACGCAAATTTTGACCCTGCAGAATACTGCCGCAAGGTACTGAAAATGTATGACGGGGATGTAGAGGAGCAAATAGTCACACTTGAAGCGCCTAACAGATATATGCTAAATGTTATCGACCGTTTCGGTGAGGATATATTGACCTAGCAGACAGACGAAGAACACTTCATTGCAAAAATATCCGTCAGACCAAGCTCCACTTTCTTTGCATGGATATTTCAGTTTGAGGGAGATATAAGAATATTAAAGCCAGAAAACGTTAAAGAACGCTATCAGGAGATGCTGAACAGGGTAAATACAGCTCAAAATCGCTGAACAAGTACTATCAATTACTCTCAAAGTCATTGATGCACAAATAATCGAGCAGCAAACGTCGGTTTAATTTTTTCTCTTTACAAAAGCGAACATAGGTGCTATAATATATCATGTAAACGGAGCAAATGCTACACACAGCAAAGGAATGAACTTTATGCGCACAAAGAATTCAGAGTATTTCAAACTGATCGAAAGATTCATTGATGACTATATCGAGACATACGACCGCTCTCCTTCACAGCGTGAGATAGCCACAGGAACAGGAATGTCAAATGCAAATGTTTCCCGCTATCTCTCATATATGAGAGAAGAAGGTATGCTCGACTATGACGGCACACGCAACTTCACCACCCGCAGGCACCGCAAAAGCAATGGCACTATTGAGGTTCCAATTATCGGCACTGTTGCCTGCGGAAAACCGATATATGCCGAGCAGAATATTGAAGAATACGTCAGACTGCCGGAATCGTGGCTGGGCAGCGGTGAGTTCTTTATGCTGAAAGCAAAGGGTGAGTCAATGATAGACATAGGTATAGATGATGGTGATCTTGTTATCGTCCGCCGTCAGAACAATGTCGAACAAGGCCAGATCATTGTTGCTCTTGTGGGCAGCGATTCGGCTACTTTGAAAAGATACTATTTCGACGATGAAAGAAAAATGATAAGGCTTCATCCCGAAAATGCAGATATGAAGGACATTTTCGTCGAGCCTTCGGAGCTTCGTATACAGGGTGTCGCTGTCAAAGCGCTCAAAAATATCGAGTAAAATCTGTACAAGGAAGGGAAAAATAAATGCATTATCAAGATTTTTACCAGACATCTGATTACGATATAAAACAGCAGAAATGGTACTGCCCGAATTGTGCGGCACTGCTGATAGGATATTCGGACAGCGACGGAAAGGTGCGGATCAAGTGTCCCAAATGTAAAGCATGGACGGTGAAATATCGTGAAAACAGATCAGTCGATATAATCGAGATACGAATGACCGAACGATCATTCTGATAAAAGAATAGTCAAGCAGTTTGTGGAGAGCAAGGCCCGGCTGAAACAG
>CACXDE010000031.1 GCA_902766305.1 uncultured Ruminococcus sp.
TCAATTTGATCTATCTCAGGTTTATTTGTTGGAACTTTGTATATCTGATACTAAATATTCAATTAAAAAAGTTTCGCTCAAGCCTTTGGTCAGGGGTTCGGGGGCTGAAAGCCCCTGATTTCTGAAACTCCAAACGGTTTACGTTTTATTGAATATCAGTATGACATTCAGCGCGGATGAACCTAAAAAAACATGCCCTTGATAAATATCTCCAGACCAATTGCAATAAGTATAATACCGCCGAGAACAGAAGCTTTTCCGGCAAGCCTTGTTCCGAATTTTCTTCCTATGTACAGACCGGCAACACAGATAGCAGCAGTAACTACACCTATAATAAGCGATTCCGCCAAAGCGCTCTGCCAGTCATAATCAGCTATAGTAAATCCTACAGACAGAGCGTCTATAGAGGTGGCGATCCCCTGCAAAAGCAGACCTCTTTTGCCGAGCCTTTTTTCATTCTCGTCCTCGTCCTTTTTTTTCAGACCCTCAATAAGCATCTTGCCTCCGATATAGAGAAGAAGCACCAAGGCTATCCACGGAATAAAGCTTTGAAACCATGTGAATATCTGGGCAATAGTATGTATGCAGACCCAGCCGATAATTGGCATAAGCACCTGAAAGAATCCGAATGTACCTGCAATAATACAAATACGTCCTCTTCTCATTTTCGGTTCATTAAGCCCGTTGGCGAGTGATACAGAAAAGGCATCCATCGCAAGTCCGACACCAAACAATACACTATTTAGTATAAACATTATAATATTTGTTTCCATCACAATACTTCCTTTATCAACAGTTGTAAGTTGGAAGTTATAAGTTGTCAGTCACATAAAACTTACAACTTATGACTAAAAATTCTTCGTCGCTATATTTATGATAATGACAATTTGTGAGATTTGCTCATCTATAAGATTATAATATACAAGGTTCTGTTTGTCAATGTGAAATATTTGATTTTTCAGGGAGCCGCGCGGGTGACCAGCGAGCCGCTGGACTCACACCAGTCTTGCACTGCTATTTTGTAAAAGTACTGGCGCAGGGAACGATTCACAATTGTTACGGTTTACAATGAAGTAGTGCAAGACTGATTTGGGTGCGCAGGCTCTGCGTCTGGGTGAAACCCTTCCTAAAAAAACTATAATTTTGCCCTGCCAACTAAACTAATTTTACACTTAGCAGGGAAACAGATCATATGCCTCTTAAAAATCAATGAAATATTTTGGCAATATTAAGTTAAGTTTGTTGTATAATATGGTTGTAATTTTCAGAAAAATCCTTTATACTTTAATGTGTGGGATAATATATTTCTGAGGAGGTGTGCTGATGTTAGGAAAAACGGTTACTATAGAAATATTCGGCACACTGTCCGAAAAGCGTCTGTATACGGGACATATAGTCGGCGGCAGTGATCTGCGTCAGGTTTATGTCGTGACAAATATGGAGCTGCACGGAGAAATGGAATGTATTATTATAGCTGCTGCTTTGGGTGAGTCAAAAAACCGTACAAGACTTATCGCCGCCGTACCGGACGAGGTATTCTATGAGCCTGAAATAAAACAGCGTCTCAGCAAAACATCACTAAAATATATCAGTATCAGCTGTATATATGAAAAATCCTGCGGCGCTGTAGTGTACAGGCTGACTAAACAGGATGAGATGAAAATACTTCTCGTCAAGAATCATAACGGAAAGTGCTGGACCTTCCCGAAGGGTCACGTTGAAGAGAATGAACGGGAAGAGGAAACGGCAGTCAGAGAAATATATGAGGAAACCGGACTGAATGTTACCATTGTTCCGGGATTCAGAAAGATAAGTACATACAGACCATACGGCAAGATTAGAAAAACCGCTGTATTCTTCCTTGCAAAAGCGGAAAAAAGCATTGTAAGCATGCAGCCAAGCGAAATAGATTATTATCTTTGGGTAAGCATGGATGAGGCGCTTAAAATGTGCCGTCATGAAAATGATATAAAAATACTAAGAGAAGTAAGAAAAATAATCGGGAGGAATTGATATGACAATTTTAGTAACGGGAGGCGCCGGATATATCGGAAGCCATACATGTGTTGAACTTCTTGAAAGCGGATATGATGTGGTCGTTGTTGATAATTATTACAACAGTGTTCCGGCTGTTCTTGACAGAGTGGAAACGATAACCGGCAAAAAGCTGAAAAGATATGAATGTGATATCCGTAACAGAGAAGGTCTTGATAAAATATTCAGCGAAAACAAAATAGACGCTGTTATACATTTTGCCGGACTTAAGGCTGTAGGGGAATCCACACGGGAACCGCTTCTTTACTATGAAAACAACATTTACGGTTCTGTAGTGCTTTTTGACGTTATGAAAAATCACGGCTGCAAAAAAATCGTTTTCAGCTCATCTGCTACAGTATACGGAAACAATCCCATACCGTATAAGGAGAATATGATAACCGGGGATGTCAGCAGTCCTTACGGAAGAACAAAGCATTTTATCGAGCAGATACTTGGTGATGTTTACAGATCAGACAGCGAGTGGAGCATTTCCCTTCTGAGATATTTCAATCCCATAGGCGCCCATGAAAGCGGTCTTATCGGAGAAGATCCTAACGGTATACCTAACAACCTTATGCCGTATATCTCAAGAGTCGCTATCGGCAAGCTTGAAAAGCTTACTGTATTCGGCGGAGATTACGATACAAAGGACGGAACCTGTATAAGAGACTATATCCATGTTGTTGATCTTGCTAAGGCGCACCTTTGCGCGGTAGCAAGGATACTTGATACAACAGGCATTGAAGCCTACAATATCGGAAACGGCAAGGGCTACAGCGTTCTTGATATTATAAACGCTTTTGAAAAGGCAAGCGGAGTAAAGCTTAACTATGTCATAGGAGACAGACGTGAGGGCGACCTCCCGGCATTCTATGCTGACGCTTCAAAGGCAAACAGTGAACTCGGCTGGACTGCCCAGTATGACATTGATAAGATGTGCCTTGATACATGGAACTTCCAGACTAAAAACCCTGACGGCATAAGATGATCGGGAGGGAAAACAGTGCAGGAACAGCAGCTGTTAGAGCTAAGAGGTTCGGTAGAGGATATAGTTTTCCGGAATAACAGCAACGGATACAGCGTGCTGACGCTTGACTGCAACGGCATTGCTGCTACAGCTGTCGGAAGCATGACTGATGTAAATGTGGGAGATGATCTGCGTCTTGTCGGCGTATGGAAGATACATCCGGGATATGGAGAGCAGTTTTCATTTCAGTACTATGAGCATGAAATGCCGTCTACGGCTGCCTCTATTCTGAAATATCTGTCTTCCGGCGCAATAAAGGGAATACGCAGGAGAACAGCAAAAAATATTGTAGAAGCCTTCGGTGAGAATACACTTGAAATAATGAAAAACCAGCCTGAAAGATTGACTCAGGTAAAGGGTATATCTTTGGACAAGGCTATGAAAATGTCTGCTGAGATAAAGAAGATATTCGGCATGAGAGAGGTTATGGTATATCTTGAAAAGTACCATATATCTGCTATTGAAGCTGTAAGGATATGGAAAAACTTCGGAGACAGCTCTATAAATATGATACAGGAAAACCCGTATGTTCTGTGCTGTGAGGAAATAAGCGTTCCTTTTGAACGTGCTGACGCAATTGCGGCGGCTATGGAACGTCCGAATGACGACGATTACCGTATAAGAGCCGGAATAATACATATAATCACATATAATGCCGGAAATGGTCATACCTGTCTGCCGCTGGATAAGCTTGTAAATGTTTCTTCCTCTTTTCTGAAATTAGATAAGGAAAAAACAGCTGAAAGCCTTGCAGAGATGATAGATGATTCTTCACTGGTGTGCGACAGCTGTGATGGTGTTTCTTTTGTCTTTCTGCCAGAAATGTACAGGTGCGAGGTATACTGTGCCGAACGTATAATGATGATGAAACAGTTCCCGGCTGAAAGCCTCAGAGGTATAGAGCTTGCGCTTGAAACATTCGAGCAGACGAATGGTATTACCTATGCCGATAAACAGAGGGAAGCCATTATAGAAGCAATGACAGGAGGACTGCTTATTCTGACGGGCGGTCCGGGTACGGGAAAAACAACTACACTCAATGCTATACTTTCACTTTATAAGCAAAGCGGTCTGAAGGTTCTTCTTGCAGCGCCTACCGGACGGGCTGCACAGCGTATGTCCGAGGTTACAGGCAGTGAGGCAAAAACCATACACCGTCTGCTTGAAGTGGAATGGGATAAAAACGACAAGCCCAGATTCACACGAAATGAGAGAGATCCTCTTGATTGCGATGCGCTTATTTTAGACGAGATGTCGATGGTGGATTCACTGCTTTTTGAAAGTGTTCTGAGGGCGCTCCCTCTGGGGTGCAGACTCATAATGGTAGGCGACAGCGACCAGCTGCCTTCTGTGGGAGCTGGTAATGTACTGGGTGATCTGATAGCGTCCGGACAGGTTCCTGTTGTAGCCCTGACGGAGATTTTCAGACAGTCGATGGAAAGCCTGATAGTTACAAATGCGCATAAGATAGTGCATGGTGAAATGCCGGAAATAAAAAGAACTGACAAGGATTTTTTCTTTATGTCATGCGGCGACAAGGATAAAATAACAGAAATTATCGTTGACCTTTGCAGCAGGAGACTGCCTGACGCATACGGCTTTTCTCCTATGCAGGATATTCAGGTTCTCTGCCCCGGAAGAAAGGGCGAGCTTGGAGTAACAGAGCTTAACAAAAAATTACAGCAGGTACTTAATCCCCCGTCAAAGGATAAAAATGAAGTCCGTATGCCTGTATATATTCTCCGTGAGGGGGATAAGATAATGCAGACAAAAAACAATTATAATCTGAACTGGGAAAAAGACGACGGCACAACAGGAGCAGGTATATTCAACGGAGATATCGGAATGATAGAAAGTATAGACAAATCTGCAAAGACGGCTGAAATACGGTTTGATGATAAAATAGTAAAGTATAATACAGATGATCTGCTGAATTTAGAGCTTGCATATGCAGCGACTGTTCATAAAAGTCAGGGCAACGAATTTAATGCAGTCGTTATGCCCATGTATTACGGACCGCCTCAGCTGTACTACAGAAATCTGCTTTATACCGCTGTGACAAGGGCAAAAAAGCTTCTTATCCTTGTCGGAAATGTGTCCGTACTATGCGGCATGGTCGAAAATAATAAAAGAACCGCCAGATATTCAGGAATGAGGTCTTTTCTCAAAAGGAGCGGAGAAAATGCTTCTTGAACTGCTTTTTCCGCCGAAATGTCCATACTGCTCATGCAGTCTGACATATAATATGACTGAGTGCGCATCATGCCGGAATGCTTTTCCGCCTGTGCCAAGGATAGAGTACACTCCTTCAGGAGATATATGTACAGCACCCTTCACATATGAAGGCATTGTTGCTGACGCTCTGAAGGATTATAAATTCAGAGGAAATCTGTTTAGTGCAAAAAGCTTTTCAGCTGCGATGGTATCTGCATTGAAGGCAGCCGGCGCAAATATAACGGAAACCGATGTTATAACCTGCGTCCCTATGACAAAGGGCAGACGGAAAAAAAGAGGCTTCAATCAGGCGGAAATACTTGCAAAAAAGACTGCGGCACTGCTCGGGAAGCCGTTCAGGAATTTGCTGTGGAGAGATGTAGAATCTGTATATCAGCATTATCTTGAAAAAGAGGAAAGAAAAATACAAAACAAGAACTACTACAGCTGTATTTCCATAGATGACGTAAGGGGAAAGAAAATACTGCTGATAGATGATATAATGACATCCGGCGCAACGCTTTCAAGCTGCTGCGGGGTGCTTAAGGATAACGGCGCAGAATCTGTTATTTGCGCTGTGACCGCAATAGCTAAAAAACAGAAAGGATGTGTATGATGGGAACAGATATTGCCATAGATTTGGGAACATCAAGAACAAGAATATATTTTGGCAGCAAGGGTATATTGGTGGATGAACCGTCCGTCATAACCGTGAACCATGAGTATGACAGTATAGTTGCAGTAGGTGAGGACGCTTACCGTATGCTCGGCAGAACATCTGACAGGTTCAGCGCAATCTATCCCCTCAGCGGAGGTGTTATTTCCGACCTTGGGCTTGTCGAAGCTATGATATCGACATTTCTCAGGCGTGTGCTTGAATCAAGGATAGGTATGCCCCGTGCTGTTGCCTGCGTACCGGGTGAGATAACCGAAGTAGAAAAACGTGCGGTGGTCAATGCTATAAGCTGCTGCGGTATACGCCGTGTATGCCTTATAGAAGAACCGGTTGCGGCAGCTATCGGCGCAGGTGTAGATATAGCAAGTCCGCACGGCTGTTTCGTTGTTGATATTGGAGGGGGTACAACAGATATTGCCGTAATATCTCTTGGCGGCATTGCTGTATCACGTTCGGTAAAGCAGGCCGGCAATATCATGGATGATGAAATAATAAAATATGTAAAAAGAAGATACAATATGCTCATAGGCAAGCGCATGGCGGAGGATGCTAAAAAAGCCATTGGCTGTGTAGTAAAGGGCGCTGCCGTAGGCAAGTACCGTATCAAGGGAAAAAATATCTCTACAGGAATGCCGGCATGGGCAGATATGGATGCGGAGGAGATGATAGAACCGCTCAGGGAAACAGCGGATATAATAGTGAATCATATACAGGACGCTCTTGAAGAAACTCCCCCGGAGCTTATAGGCGATATACATTCTGATGGAATAATAATGACAGGCGGCGCGTCACAGATAGCAGGCTTTGATACGCTCATATCAGCCGCAACCGACCTCAAAGTAAGGGTTGCGGACAATCCGGCTGACTGTGTTGTAAACGGCTGCGGATACTCTCTGAGGTATATTGATATGCTCAGGAAAAATGATTCATTTGTAAGCCCGATAACTGACAGATACTAAAAAACACAACTAATCAAGGAGGCTATTAATCATGAAAAAAATGCTAAGAAAGATCCTTTCAGTGTCCCTTTGCGCTGCGATGCTTGCCGGTACAGCAGCCGTTCTGCCTGCTTTCGTTCCGGACAGCAGCATTACTGCAAGCGCCGCCGAAACATACGGCGACTATGAGTATACTGTTGAGAATGATGCCGTTACTATCACGAAGTATACCGGCAAGGGTACAGCTGTAACTATCCCCTCAAAGATCAATGGTAAAACTGTAACGGCGATCGGCTGGGAAGCATTTGAAAAATGCAGCACACTGACCAGTGTAATAATACCGAACGGAGTAGTAAATATAGGTTTCTCAGCGTTTTATAAATGCAGTAATCTTAAGAGCGTCAGCATACCTGACAGTGTAACAGATATCTATTATAGTGCTTTTGAATACTGCACCAGTCTTACAAAAATAAGCGTTGGCAGCAGCAATCAGAACTATACTGTCTCAGACGGGATGCTTTTTGATAAATACAAAACAACTTTGCTGCTATGTCCTGCCGACAAAACAACAGTTAACTCTCTTCCTTCTACAACGCGTTTTTTTAATGTTTGCGCTTTTTATAACTGTACAAATCTTACAAGCATAACTATTCCAAGCGAAATGGTTAGTTTTGGTGCAGGCTATTTTTCGGAATGCCCTAAGTTAGCAAATATTACTATCGATAAAAACAACAAGGATTACACATCAGAGAATAATATTGTATACACCAAAGACAAAAAGACTTTGGTTTTATATCCAAGAACGAGAACAACTGTGACTGATCTTCCTGATACTCTGACAAAAATAGGACAGTCAGCATTTCAGAATTGCACTGCTCTTACAAAAATAACGATTCCTAAGAATGTAACGACAATTGAGAGTATCGCTTTTGATAACTGCAAAAGCCTGACAGAAATATCAATACCTTCAGGTGTGACAAGTATCGGAGCCCATGCATTCGGGGATTGTACTAGTCTCAAAAGCATAAAAATACCGGACGGTGTAACAACTATTGAAGGATTTATGTTTAATGGCTGCAGCAATCTTACAAGCATTACTTTCCCAGCTAAGTTAACAACTATTGGTGATGATTCTTTCTGGTACTGTACCAGTCTTACGAACTTAAATATTCCGGATGGCGTAACAAGTATCGGAAAATGGGCGTTTTACAATTGTACCAATCTTACCAGCATAACCATACCGTCAAGCGTAACAGATATCGGAAATTACGCATTCGGCGGATGTAAGAATCTTACCATATACGGACAGTCGGGTTCTGCTGCTGAAAAATATGCTAAAGATAATGATATAAAGTTTGTTTCCACTTCTGCCTCTTCATCTCTGAAAAACAACTCAACTATCAGCGCAGCATCTGTTGCGGCTAACACTGATGTCACAATGACAGGCAAAGCCTCCGGCGGCACAAGCCCCTACAAGTTCGCTTACTATTACAAAAAGTCAACCGAAAGTACATATACAAAAGCATATGTAACAGCAAGCGGTTCAGTCTATACCAAGAATACATCAGTATCCTTCAAGCCCACAACAGCCGGAACCTACAATGTAAAAATAAATGTAAAGGACGACAAGGGAACGGTTGTACAGAAGGACTTCAATTTAACTGTAACAGCGGCTCTTAAAAACAGTTCGACTATAAGCGCAACTACAGTTGCAGCTAACACAGCTGTAACAATGACAGGCAAGGCGTCCGGCGGCACAAGCCCCTACAAGTTCGCTTACTATTACAAAAAGTCAACAGACAGCACTTACACAAAAGCATATGTTACAGCAAGCGGTTCAGTTTACACTAAGAATACCTCAGTATCCTTCAAGCCCACAACAGCCGGAACATATAATGTGAAAATCAATGCTAAGGATGACAATGGAACGGTTGTATCAAAGGAGTTTACAGTTAAGGTGACATCCGAACTTAAAAACAGTTCCACAATAAGCGCAACATCTGTTACAGCTAACACAGCAGTTACAATGACAGGTAAAGCGTCCGGCGGCACAAGCCCCTACAAGTTCGCTTACTATTACAAAAAGTCAACAGACAGCACATATACAAAAGCGTATGTTACCTCAAGCGGTTCAGCATATACAAAGAATACATCCGTATCCTTTAAACCCGCAACAGCCGGAACATACAATGTAAAGATAAACGCTAAGGACGATAACGGAACGGTTGTATCAAAGGAGTTTACGGTTAAGGTAACAGCCGAACTTAAAAACAGCTCCATAATAAGCGCAACAAGTGTAAAAGCCGGAACAGAGATCACAATGACAGGAAAGGCGACCGGCGGTACAAGCCCCTATAAGTACGCATACTACTATAAGAAATCAACAGACAGCACATATACAAAAGCATATGTTACCTCAAGCGGTTCAGCATACACAAAGTATGATTCAGTAAAATTCACACCCAAAACAGCCGGAACCTACAATGTAAAGATCAACGTAAAAGATCAATACGGTGAAGGCACAGTCGTATCAAAGGAGTTCAAATTAACGGTAAAGTGATAAATATTATCTCTGATTAATAAAGTCCTCTTGTCATTCTCTGATTTGTTCAGAATGACAAGAGGAAAAAAATCGCCGCCTTTCCGGTTCAGTAATTACAAACTGTTATCCATCGGAACGGCGGCCTATTATATTAAATGTGGAAAGTGGAATTGAAGTGTGGAGATAGGAGTTAAGTTTAAAGCTAAGAGAACCCCTCCACTGCCGCCACAAAAAAACCGTATAAATTATAGAGCCAAATTTTAACATGAAAGCAGAAGTTAAGTAAGAGCTTGTGCGGTTTTTGACGGAGGGGTTACTTCAATGTACAATGTATCAGGCTTTTTTATTCTATTTTCGTTTTAATGCTTCCCCACTTGTCATTCCGAGGAGCTTGCGACGAGGAATCTTTCCAACTTCTAACTTATAACTGACAACTGATAAAATACAAAGCTTGAATTAATACGAGATCGAAAAGAACAGACTTTGAGCTTTCCAATCACTGATTGAGGGCTTCGATTATGTCAGGAAGAGCAGCGTCTACCTTGTCGTTGTCAAGCTGGCAGGTACCGGCATTTTTATGACCGCCGCCGCCGTATTTGAGACACAGCTCTCCTATATCTACTTCTGAAACCTTGTTTACAATGGATTTGCCTATCATTACAGCCGTATTCTGTTTTCTGAAGCCCCAGGCTACATGAACAGATATCTGGCACTGAGGATACAAAGCATAGATCATAAAGCGGTTTCCGGCATGAATTACCTCTTCCTCACGGAGATCAAGAACTATTACCTTATCATGAATCTGTGCAAGTCTGTGAAGCTGTTCTTTGAAAAGCTCTGTCTGTGCAAAATACAGCTCAACACGTTCCTTGACATCCGGAAGCTCCAGTATCTCGTCTATGGTATGGTTCATACAAAAGCCTATAAGCTGCATCATAAGCTCATAGTTGGATATGCGGAAGTTACGGAATCTTCCAAGACCTGTGCGTGGATCCATAAGATAGTGCAGAAGCACCCAGCCCTTGGGATTAAGTATCTCATCAACCGTAAAATCAGCGCTGTCTCCCTTATCAACAGCCTCCATAAGCTCATCTGTGATACCCGGAAGCTTTTCCTTACCGCCGTAATAGTTGTATACAACTCTTGCAGCGCTTCGTGCATCCGGCTCGATAATAAGCTCGCTGCCGGTTTCTATAGATCTGAGTCTGTCTATCTCTGATTCATGGTGGTCAAATGCAAGTCCTACCCTCGTATCAAAGGGCAGATTCGTTGTTATATCGTTCTTTGAAAGTTCAATTTTGCCGTCCTGTACATCCTTCGGGTGTACAAATTTAATATCGTCTATGATATCAAGCTCACGAAGTATCATAGCGCATACAAGACCGTCAAAGTCACTTCTTGTTACCAAACGTTTTTTCTCCATGGTTAAGCATCCTGAGTATAATATTTCAGTGTACGATACGGACAGTTTTTATCACTGTTTCCGCATTAATTTATACACTTTAACCTGTTAATCTGTATTATAACACATTAAATTCCCTTATGCAAGACCAATATTTTTCCCAGCACCAGCGTGACGCTGGACCCAAAACAGTCTTACACCACTTTTTTCTTAAACCAACTTCTATGAATCA
>CACXDE010000032.1 GCA_902766305.1 uncultured Ruminococcus sp.
CTGAGATTGCTGCACCATGGCATATTCTGGATGGCAGCCGGCGCAAAACAGCTGTAAGGGATTGTCTGAAGCTTCTTGTTGATGAGATAAACAGCGGACTTGATTCCGGAAGATATAAGGGTAAGCCGTTTGACGAGGAATTTCCTTTGAAGTCTATGCCAAAGCTTAGTGAGATAGATTTGTCACCGGCAATTGAAGATGATGAATATAAGAAGGAACTGAAAGCTTTGCAGAACCGTCTTAGTGAGCTGCATAATATCATCTATCGAAAGAAGATTCCGGTAATACTATGCTATGAAGGCTGGGACGCAGCAGGCAAGGGCGGAAATATTCGAAGAGTAGCATATCCTCTTGATCCGAGGGGCTTTGATGTTAATCCTATAGCATCGCCTCTGCCGCATGAACTGAACCGGCAGTATCTGTGGAGATTCTGGACGAGACTTCCGAGAACCGGTCATATATGTATATTTGACAGGACATGGTACGGCCGTGTTATGGTAGAAAGGCTTGAAGGCTTTTGCAGTGAAAACGACTGGAAACGTGCATACAATGAGATAAACGAATTTGAGCGTATGCTGACGGACTGGGGAGCAGTTGTACTCAAATTCTGGATACATATTGACAAGGATACCCAGCTTGCGAGATTCACAGAAAGGCAGAATACGCCTGAAAAGCAGTGGAAGATAACAGATGAAGACTGGCGCAACCGTGAAAAATGGGATCAGTATGAAATTGCTGTAGATGAAATGCTTCAAAAAACCAGCACCAAGAATGCACCATGGTATATAATTGAATCTAACGATAAGAAGTATGCTCGTATAAGAACACTTAAAATAATAGTGAAGGCGCTTGAAAAAGCATGTGAGGATCATTTTAAAAGAATGATGTACTGAGATTTCGGAAAAAATCGTATTATATTTTCTGGATACAGTCATTTTGATTGCATATATTAATGGCAGTGTGCAGGATTTTAATAAAACAATTATAGATGGAGGAATGTAAATGTCAGCCAAAATCAGCAAATATTTGAAAAAAGTGATAGTAGCGGCACTTATCCTGTCTTTTTCGGCAGGTTTGATTCCGTTTCAGCCTATTTCAGATGCTTTTGTGGCAAGTATTTCAGTAAAGGCAGCATATGTAGAAAGGAATCTTGTTGATTCAGAGTTCGATGAAGGGACAGGCACTCTTACTCTTAAAGAAGGAACGTATAACAATCCTCAGCTTGTGAAATGGGACAGCACCACATATTCATATAATGTGGACAGATCCAAGGTAACGTCAATAAAAACAAGCGGCAAGGTTGTTTTTACCGGAGACTGCGAGGGACTTTTCCAGTCATTTTATAACCTTGAGAGCATTAATCTGTCAGATGTTGATACATCAGGTGTCACGACTATGGAATCAATGTTCAGCGGATGCAGTAAACTCGAAGCTGTTGATCTGTCAGATTTAGACACATCTGGTGTAACAACCATGGAATCTATGTTCAGCGGATGCAATAAACTCGAGGCTGTTGATATGACAGGGCTTGATACAAGCTCTGTAACAGATATGTCGGATTTGTTTCAGAGCTGCACTTCTTTGACAAAGGCTGATTTAAAAGGTATAAATGTAGGTTCTGTAACTAATATGGCATATATGTTCGATGGATGCAGCTCACTGGCTCAGCTTGACCTTACAGGTCTGAATACAGGTTCTGTTACAAACATGATATCTATGTTCAGCAGATGTACTTCACTGTCTCAGATTGATATGACAGGCATGGATACCAGCAATGTTAAGTCTATGTGCTATATGTTCAACGGATGCAGCTCTCTTACTTCAATTCCTGTCATAGGTCTGGATACAGCTTCTGTTACTGATATAACAGGAATGTTTGATGGATGTACTGCATTGACGAAGGTTGATCTTGCAGGATTTGATACCAGTAATGTTTACGATATGTCCCGTGTATTTGAAGACTGCACTTCTCTTACAGAAGTTGATTTTTCAGGTCTGGATACAGGTAAAGTCACTGATATGACATATATGTTTCAGGGATGCACTTCTCTGGAAAAGGTCAATATGACAGGAATAAATGCGGATTCTGTCAATAGTACGTATTATATGTTTGACGGATGCAAATCTTTAAAAAAGCTTGATCTCAGTGCATTTGGATTTATCGAAAGCGGAAGCTCATATAATATGTTTATAGGTGCTTCAATTGAGGAGCTTACTATATCAGACAGTATGAAAATTTTCCCTGAGATGCGTCTTATAAATTTTGGTGC
>CACXDE010000033.1 GCA_902766305.1 uncultured Ruminococcus sp.
AAAATATATAAAAAGTATATGGTAACTATACAGACTATACATTTTTCTTTATTAGAATTATAGAAATGTGGATAACGATACATTCCTCACTCCTCATTCCTCATTCTTCTTGATTTTCTCCCAATAGGCTTTATAAGCCTGCTCATTTTTGTTGTTTTCCGGCTCATAATAGACAGCATCCTTTACACCATCTGGAAGATACTGCTGCTGTACCCAGTGATTCGGGTAATCATGTGGATACAGATAAAACTGCCCCTTGACTTTTGCATCCGCTCCGTCATAATGCTTGTTCTGGAGCTGTCTTGGAAAACCTACCGCTTTGCCCGCTTCAACATCCGCCATTGCCTTGTTTATTGCCATATATGCGGAATTGGATTTCGGCGACTGCGCAACAAGTATCACAGCATCAGCCAGAGGTATCCTCGCCTCCGGAAGTCCCACCATCATTGCTGCGTCAACTGCCGCCTTTACGATAGGTATTATCTGAGGATTTGCAAGCCCTACATCTTCACAGGCGCATACCATAAGTCTCCGGCAGGCTGACGGCAGATCGTTTGCTGCAAGTATCCGTGCAAGGTACAGAACAGCGGCATCCGGGTCGCTGCCTCTCATTGATTTCTGGAATGCCGAAAGAAGATCATAATGTTCGTCGCCTTCCTTGTCATACCGCACAGCACTTTTTTGTGTCAGTTGAGACACATTTTCAAAGGTAATGTTTATATTCTTCTCATATTGTCCGGCAGATATCACCGAAAGCTCGACTGCATTCATGGACTTTCTTACATCACCTCCGCAGGCATAGGCAATATGCTCCGCAGCCTTCGGCTCGACTTCAATTTCTGCACCAAGCTCTGCTCCAAGAAAATCATAGGCACGTTTTACCGCCGCTAAAACATCATCCTTTTCAACGGGCTTAAATTCAAATACAGTTGAACGGCTTAGTATTGCGCTGTATACATAAAAATATGGGTTTTCAGTAGTTGAAGCTATAAGTGTAATGCTGCCGTTCTCAATGTATTCAAGAAGAGTCTGCTGCTGCTTTTTATTGAAGTACTGTATCTCATCAAGATACAATAATATTCCGTTCATTCCGCTGAATCCGTCCAGCTCGGAAAATATCTCTTTTATATCAGATGTAGAAGCTGTAGTACCGTTAAGCTTTCTGAATGTCCTGTTTGTCTGCTTTGCGATTATCGAAGCAAGAGTGGTCTTCCCTACTCCTGAAGGACCATAAAAAACCATATTCGGTATCTGTCCGGATTCTATTATATTTCTCAGCGGCCGTCCCGTATCTAAAAGATGATGCTGACCCACTATATCGTCAATCGTCTGAGGTCTCAGTCTGTCTGCAAGCGGTGATCTCATGTCTGCTGCCTCTCTTTCTCATAGTATCAATTTTTTTCTTTCCGGAAACCTTTTTCTAAAGTAAACGTCATGTATAAAATCCTATTGTCAGTCTTAAAAAAATTTCTCCTCCCTGTCATTCTGGGGAGCGCAGCGACGAAGAAACTTTCCGATTACTCTGCTTTTGTGAAAAAGATCCTTCGCTTACGCTCAGGATGACATTAAGGCAAAACTTTTGTCGTTTACTATAATTTCAAAGCTTATACACTAAAAAATTACAGCAGTCTATCCCACCCCTCAAGAAGCACAGGATGTCCGTCCACATATTTGTTACGGAAATGCTCTGCCTTTTCTCTGTTCGCAACAATCTCCTTCGGATATTTCTTGTTTATTTCATCAAATTCATCTTCGCTTATTTCGCTTGTAGTAAAATAGTCACTGTTCCGGTCAGGATAACCGTGCCACGCAAAATACTGTCTTTTACCATCTACTGTCCTGTATCCGCATCCGAATCTTACCTGATTGGAAATAACACGGAAGAAATGATCCTTGTTCTTGTTCATTTATTTGTCCTCCTTACATATATTTTCTAGTCATAATCACCACTTCAAACGGAAGGCTATTTTGTTACAACACACGATACATACGTCTGAAAAGTTTCCCCTGAAGCCGCAGGAGCATCGGGCGCTGCCATAGAAGTAGTTGTCATTGCACCTGAAAGGGCAATAACAAATGTGACAAACCTTTTCATTTCAAACACCTCCGATTGAGTATTATTGTTCAGCTTACCAGCGAAAACCTGGATAAACCGCCAACCTCTTATATTTTAGCATACTTTGCATAACAAATCCGCAACAAATATGCCTATTTTTTAATAATTTTTAAAAAGCCGAAAGCTTTATCAAATGTATATATCATTACAGGCTTTTTCTACCTGATAATTGTTAAAAATGCCATATGTTCTTTTTAGTTATGACACAATGAAATTTTAATATATCAATGAAAGAATAAATATATATCAGATTTTTCCAAAAAGGCGGCAATAGAAAAGAAAAAACCTCACATTAAGGGTCCAGCGTCACGTAAGTTAAGCTCCGGCGGCTCGCCGGTTGACGAATTGAAGTTTTTGTTATATAATATGAACGGTACATTAATGTTTTTGATAAATTTTGAAAATAAATTTTACAAGGATGAGTTAAATATGATACATATGAAAAATGTTTCTAAAATTTATTCAAATGGTACTGAAGCATTAAAAAATGTCAGTATTGATATTGAACCCGGGGAATTTGTTTTTATAGTCGGAGCATCAGGCGCAGGTAAAAGTACATTTCTTAAACTGCTGATACATGAGGAAACTGCTACATTCGGAAAAATAAAGGTGAACGGCTATAATCTGACAAAAATCAAAAAGCACGATGTCCCCTATCTCAGGCGTACAATGGGGATCGTATTTCAGGATTTCAGGCTGATCGAAAAAATGAACGTATATGACAATATTGCCTTCGCTATGAGAGCTATAGGCGCACCCGAAAAGCTTGTAAAGAAGCGTGTAAAATACGTTATTGCTGTAGTAGGTCTGCAGGGCAAGGAAAAAAGACGTCCGAGCGAGCTTTCAGGCGGAGAACAGCAAAGAGTAAGTCTTGCAAGGGCACTTGTAAACAATCCGGAAATGATAATAGCCGACGAACCCACCGGAAACATAGATCCGGAAATGTCATTTGAAATAATGCAGCGTCTTGCCGATATAAACAAAAATGGTACGACTGTAATAATAGTAACTCATGAGCTTGACCTTGTACGTTCCTTCGGCGGAAGAGTAATAAAAATTGAGGGCGGTGCTGTAACAGAAGATAAGGTTATCCCGTCCAGTATAGAAACAAATACTGATAAAACTGATTCTGTGAATGATCTTGAAAACGAAGAAAAATCCGGAAATGATGAGGAGGTATCAGAGTGAAATTCAACAGCAGCGGTTACCTCGTAAAAGAGGGACTCAAAAACATATGGAATAATCGTATGATGTCGCTTGCATCTGTAATTGTCCTTGTATCGTGTCTTATTATAACCGGAGCTGCAATACTGGTTTCCGTCAATGTAAACAGCCTTATATCAAATATTGGTGAGGATAATCAGATAAAGGTTTTCCTTGACTATGAAATGTCAGATATTGACGCTATTAAGCTTGGCGCTGTAATCAAAAAAATTGATAACGTGGAGGAATGCGTATACTATCCGAAGGATGAAGCTATCAAGGAATACAAGGAACGTCTGGACAACTTGTATGAGAGCTTGCAGGGAGAAAAAAATCCTCTTGGAAATGCTTACAAAGTGCGGCTTAAAGATCTGTCTGACTATAAGAATACTATAGAGGAAATAGAAGCTATTGAAGGTGTTTCTTCTGTAAGTGACAGAGGTGAAATTGCAAGAACGCTCACAAAGCTTAATTACTTTGTATCAATTGTGGGATTCTGGGTAGTACTTATTCTTGGGGTAGTGACATTGTTTATTATATCCAATACTATAAAAATGACTATGTATTCAAGACGATTTGAAATAAGTATTATGAAGTCGGTAGGTGCAACTAATACCTTCATAAGAATACCATTTATCATTGAAGCTATGGCAATAGGTCTGATATCAGGCGCGATCGCATCTACTGTACTTATAACAGCATATAATCCGATCAAAGATACAGCCGGTCAGGTAATAGCGCTGATAAGCACATCTGCTATTCCCCTGTCTTCTATCTGGGTGAATATAGTATCAGGATTTTGCGGAGCCGGAATACTTATAGGTGCACTCGGCGGCTACATTTCTATAACGAAATATCTGCGCAAAGAAGGAGGAGATATTATTGGATGGTAAAAAACATACTGTAATAAAAAAGGTTTTATGTGTTTTCACTGCGGTTATAACGGCAGCTTTGATAACTATGCCTGACGCTTTGGCTTTTGATGAAAAACAAAACAAGAATGAACAATCTCAGATTCAGAAACAAAATGAAAAAAAACAAAATGAACTCAAAGCAACAGAAATGACATTAAACCAAAAAAAAGAATACAGTGAAAAGCTTCAGAAGAAGATCTCCGATTTGTCTGTTAAAATACAGAAAAGCAACGATAAAATAAAGGAGCTTAACAAAAAAATTAAAAAAAATCAGGTTCTTATCGAAGAAAAAACAGCACAGATAGATGATAAGCTTGAACTGCTCAGGCATAGACTGCGGGCTATATATACAGCCGGAGATATTTCATCTATTGAGATAATATTGCAGGCAAAGAATTTTTCAGATTACGTAGATAAAATGGAATTGGTTTCCAGTATTGCTGAGGCAGACAATAAACTGATTAAAAATCTTCAGGACAAAATGAAAACCATAACTAATGAACAGAAATCTTTGAAGGAAGCAAAATCAAAAGTTGAAAAAGAAAAAAAACAGCTTGAAGCTGACAAGAAAAAGTTAAGCGAGCTTTCAGGCGAAAATCAGAAAATAATAAATGATCTTCTAAAACAGCGGACAAACAAAGAAGCTGAATTAGAGGACAATGAAAACCGCCAGCGTGAGCTTGAGAAAGCTTTGAAAAACTATGAAGCACAGAAAGCAGCTGACGCAAAGAAAAAAACAGAAAATCAGAATAAAACATCCAATGCACAGTCCGGTGAAACCTCTGTAAAACCAACAGAAACAAGTACGGTTAATAAATCAGATACAACTGAAACAAGCACACCGAAAAAAACTGACGACAGCAGCAAAACCAATAATACTAATAACACTGATAACACTAATAACAATACAGATAATAATGATAATAACAACAGCCAAAACAGTGAACCTGTAACAGAGCCTGAGGAGCCTGCAACACCCCAGGAACCCTCCGGCAAATATGTCTGGCCATGTCCGGGACATACATATCTTACATCTGTGTTTGAAGAGTGGAGAGGAACATACAACCACGGCGCACTGGATATTGCTGACGGTAATATCTACGGTGCAACAGTAGTCGCATGCTATGACGGTGTTGTATTTTCAGCAAATGATTATTGTCCTCACGATTACGGTAAATACGAAAGCTGCGGCTGCGGAGGCGGCTACGGCAAATATGTTATGATAGACCACGGCGGTGGAAAAATATCAATTTATGGACATCTCAGCGATGTTGCTGTTTCCACCGGTCAATATGTAACTGCCGGTCAGTATATAGGAAATGTAGGTTCTACAGGCTACTCTACCGGTCCGCATCTGCACTTTGAGCTTCGCAAAGACGGTGTAAAATACGATCCTATGAGTGAATATTGAATTATTTGTCCGCCGGCTGATTCCGGCGGATATTTTTATTAAGAGTATAATTCAGTGATGTTTTGTGTATAATACTTTTAAGATCAGTTATTATGTATGATATAAGATAAAAAAGAACAAATATAACAAAAAAAACAAGAAAAATTCGCTAAAACAGTTGCAATTTTTAAAAATTTTGTGTAAAATGTATATAGAACATTTTTATGCTGCTGTTGTTTTGCAGCAGTGGGTCGATAATCGGATCGTAAATCATAATCATAAAAAGTGAGGTAACATATTATGTCTAACAGATTGTTTCAGGGCGTTATCCATCAGATGAAGGATGCTATTGACAGAACTATAGGCGTCATAGATGAGACTTCCGTTGTTATAGCATGCAGCGAACTCGGAAAGATCGGTGAAGTCAATGAGCATATCACGTCTGAGATGCTTACGTCAGCTGCTCCTTTTGTACTCAATGGGTATACATACAAATCCTTCGGCAGCAAACCGCGCAGCGAGTATGCTGTTTTTGTAGCAGGCAATGATTACGCTGCACAAAAGTATGCTTCCATACTTTCTATATCTCTCGGCAGTATAAAGCAGTATTACGATGAGAAATATGACAGAGGTAACTTTATCAAAAATGTTATCCTCGACAATATTCTTCCGGGTGATATCTACCTTAAATCAAGAGAACTTAAATTCAACTCTGATGTTACAAGGGTTTGTATGCTCATAAAGATATATTCAAAGACAGATATCTCTGCGTATGATGTTATACAGAATCTCTTCCCGGATAAGTCTAAGGACTTTGTTATCAATATCAACGAAACTGATATTGCGCTTGTAAAGGAAATAAAACAGGATATCGACTCAAAAGACCTTGAAAAGCTTGCAAGCTCCATCGTTGACACGCTTTCCGGTGAGTTCTATACCCATTGCGTCATTGGTATAGGAACTCCTGTCACAGGTATAAAGGATCTTGCCCGTTCATTCAAGGAGGCTCAGGTTGCTCTTGAAGTCGGTAAGGTTTTCGATACTGAACGTGCGATAGTAAGCTATGACAAGCTCGGTATAGCGAGACTTATATACCAGCTGCCTACTACTCTTTGCGATATGTTCCTGAAAGAAGTGTTCAAGAGAGGCTCTATTGAATCCCTGGATCAGGAAACCTTGTTTACTATACAGAGATTCTTTGAGAACAACCTGAATGTATCCGAAACATCAAGAAAGCTTTTTGTACACAGAAATACGCTGGTATACAGACTTGAAAAGATAAAGAAGCTTACAGGTCTTGATCTGAGAGAGTTTGAAGATGCAATCATATTCAAGGTTGCTCTTATGGTAAAGAAATATCTTTCATCAAATCCGATAAAATATTGACAGCAATGAACGCTCACTCTATAAGGGTGGGCGTTTTAAAAAATGGAGAGAGGTAAAAATAAATGAAAATAGCCGTAAGCCATGAACATAAAAGCGACAGTATAAACCCTGTTTTTGAGAATACAAAGCATTTCAAAATGTACGATATTGTAGACAACAAAGTAATATGTTCGGAAATAATCGGTACTATGGGCTGTGATAAAGAACAGCTGGTGCAGCTTTTACTTATGTTTGAGACAGACGCTCTTATTTGCGGAGAATTGTCCGGCGATTCAAAGCTGATATTGACGGATGAAGCGATTTCAATATTCAGCGGATGTATGGGAAATTCAGATGACGCTGTTGAGATGATGCTATCCGGAAATCTGATACCAGTATAAAATTTTTTACCCGGCATATAAAAATATGCCGGGTTTTTTCATAACAAAATCGGTATGACCCGAAATGAGTCATACCGATCCTTTTTTTGTTAACGGGATAGCTCCCGTCTAAAGATACTTATCAGTCATTACTGAATATAGCACTTCCGAATCTGCCGTTGCTTCCGCTGTAGCCGCCAAGTGAGTTAAGACGGTTATTGATCTTAACATGAACCATGCTTTCCCAGTACTCTTCGTCACAGAGGTCGCATATGAAGTCCTGATTAGGATCAGCTTTTTCAACGGTGTAAGAACCTTCACGAATTGTGAATGAATGTTGATCTCTGTATCTGTCAATATACTCGATATGAAGGTCAGTCGGGAATACGACTTCCATGGTATCAGCATTATTCTTTGTAGTGAAGTAGATATGCTTGTCATAGTTGGTTGTAACATCAACCTTGCCTGATGAAGCAAATCTGATCTCGTTAGCCGCTATTCTTACAGTGTTATTGACTTTAAGTGTACTATTGCCTTCCCAACGGAAATAGAAGCTTCCGCTTGTAAGATAAGACCAGGTTCTGTTGGCTGCAAATGAACCGCTGTTAACAGTCATATTTACAGTCTTAGTTGTGTTATGTCCACCGGCAGTAATAGACAAGTCATTGCCTGACTTAGTTACCCAGCCTGACAATGCGTCAGCGTCAACAACCTCTGCCTTAGGATCCTTAGCCTTAACTGCTTCTTCAGTAAACTTCCAATAACTATCGGGATCTTCAAAGTAATTCTTTGCCATTTGGCTGTACAGGCTGATTCTCGGAACAAATGAACCGTTGCTTGCCTGAGCAGCATAAACAGGACAATTGTCCTTACCAATCATACTGTCTGTGAAGGTATAAGCACCAGCTCTGATCTTATACGAAGAACCGCCGGACATACTTACAGTAACGTCATTCTTGAAATAGAGAGTAATCGGACGATATGACTTGCTCTTGATATCATCTTCTGATGTAGCAGGAGTAGGATGATCGTCGACACCCTTTCTCTCCAATGTCATATCATATATACCGTCCTGACCGCCATTGCTGCCGGTAAATTCGGTATTAGATATCTGACGGTAATCCGCAGCAGTATTCTGAACCCAGTAAGAGGTGGTTACACCAGCCTTCTTAGCTATATCCATATATACCCATGCGCCGTCAACGACTGAAATAACGTCCTTTTCGAGACATTCTTCTGTACCATTGATTATAAACTTAACATTGTAGATTGTATCGCCTGAAACAAAGATGATCGGACAATTCTCTGTATTGAAATATTCGACTTTCTTTGTTATCGGGTTCTGGCCGCTCTGGTCTGTTGAATACTGAAGTTCAAATGTTGCACCATTACCAACAAGGTTCTGGGTATCAAAGAAAATCAGCGGGATACGTTCAGAGGTTGAAATTGTTACGTTATTGATCTTTGCTACCAGCGCAGCATTTGCTGCATTGATCGCACCTGCATCAGAACCTGAATTTGTGTATACATCAACAGCTCTTCCAAGCTCTGCTTCAAGTTCGTCAATTGTACGGGAATCATAAATATCGGGTTTACCATTGTGGAGGAATTCCGGATAGTTATGACCGCTGATATAAGCTCTTGCCTTAGCCATTGTAGCGTAGAGTTCCCTGTAAGCTACAACATAGCTGTGTACATAGCTGTAATCCATAGCACGACCTGCATCGTTTACATACTGATCATTGAAGTGACCGCTGAGGACATGACTCATCATACCTTCTGCGTAGCGGTATGAGCCGTCAGAATCATTACTGCTCTTCGGGTTACCGTTGCTGTCATATTCCTTAACGATTACTGAGCCGTAGTAGATACTGTGTGCTGCATAGAGTTCTCTTTCAACTCTGACAGCAGGATCAATGTAACTGTCCCATCCGCCTGTTCCGGCTCTGAATGTCGGGTCAAAGAGGATAAGATCGTTGCCCTGAATAGATGTTCTGCAAGTGAAACGCTTGCCTGACGCGTCCTTAGCCTCAAATACGAGGAAAGGAGTTTTACTCGGGATAGTAGTCTTGAGCATGCCGTTATAGCTTGTGAATGTATACTGGTGATCTTCACCAACACCTGATGCTGTTACCGTAAGATCGTTTGATGACCAGCCGCTCGGAAGTCTTACATAGATATCCTGGTTGTCATTGATCTGCGTGTCATCGGGGTTAGTAGTATAGATGAACATATTTGTGAACTTACCGTCTTTTACATCGACAGTATTGTTCATCTTGAGCCATACGTCACCATATACACTGTTGATCTGTTCGGTATACTGAGTATCAGTCTTATAGTCATTATCATACCAGTTTCTGCCAGCCGCTATAGACGGGTTATACTTAAGACCCTGTACCTGGAATGAATAGAGGTTAGACTTATCTACCGGGATCTTATATTCATACCAGTCATATACGATTGAATGTTCTGTATCACCTACACGACCCATGGAGTTAGCGTTGCCGCCGTTACCGCCGAAGAGGTTCTTATAAGTGATATTTGTACCATGGTTGGAAGCCTTCTTATCTGAAGAAATAGAAGATGAGTGCTGAGTATAGAGTGTACCGTAGGTGTAGTAGTAAGAAGTATTCTTAAGTCTTATCTTGCTGCCGCCTACAAATACCATTCTGAGATCCTTACCAGTCATTTCGCTCTTGTCTACAACCGGTTCGGTATACTCATAAATCGGAGGAGAATTTTCTCCGATAGCTCTGTAGTAATATTTACCATAGGAGTAGATTTCCATTGGCTTCTCAACGAGCTCATTGCCGTCATTTCTGTTGCCCCAGTACTCTACGTACTTTCTCTGATTTTGGTCATAGTATCGTTTCAGCCACTGACCCTTTTCATTCTGGCGCGGATACTTTCTGGAGTTATCGGTACCCTTGGAGCTGCCCTTTATAATCTTACCTGGTGCTCTGTAGACATAACCGTCATATCTGTCACGACCACTGACACGGTTGCCGCCCATAGTAAATACAGAAGCTCCTGTACCATTGAGAACATCTGCAGTGATCCTCTGATAAAGACTTGCTGTACCCTGCTGAGCCATAGCAGCAATAGCGGGAGCTGTCCAGGCATCAAAAGAAGAGTAATGAGCAATTTCCCTATAGTCAGTCATATCGAAGTAGATGTTTCCGCCGTAGTTGTTAACGAGGTCGTCGCAGCCTATCTTCTGGATATTAGTTCCGCCGTAATCAAAACTCAGAACACAGCCCTGAGCTGTTGAAAGTACAGGCAGATAATAGAAATTAGATTCAGCAACACGAAGCGGAGATCTGCCTGGCCATGTTCCGCAAAGTGCCTGTTCCTCATAGTCCCACGCATATACACGAAGCTTAGTCAGATCCTTATTTTTGAAATAGCCATTGTCAGTATCTATCCAGATTACTGTATAACCTTTATTCTGAGTAGGATCGGAGTCAACACCGCCCTGACCGAAATAGTCAAAAGGTGTAGGTGTAGATGCTGAAAGCTTTGGCATTGAAAGAATGCCGCTTACAAGAGTATCAGATACAATACCGTCAAGTTCAAGAGCTGCGCTGCCTGAACCGCTGCTTGATCCATATCTCGGATAGATCATGCTGACATCAATAGATGTAGTCGGCTCTGAAACCATTGTAACATTGGTCGGAGCAGCTGACATATTCGCAGTATTTGAATATGAGCAGTTATATTCTCCGGCAGAAGCAAAGTTGATTATCGTAGAAGCACTGCTTCTTGAATAACCGTTTGAAAGATAATCTCTCTTAACTCTGAATGTAACTTTACCGGTATATGCTGACTCAAAAACAAACATTCTGTTTACTGAATCATACATAAGACCATAATTCTGACCGTTTACAACAGCAGTTATACCAGTCAGTGAATCACCGCTGATACCGGGAACATCATAAGGGATGTTTATCTTCAGAATAGAAGGTGTACCCTTTGAAGAAGAATCAAAGCTTATAACCTGCTGTCCTGACATTGTTTCAAAAGCATCACCAAAGATATACTCGCCTGTGTTAGTATCATATGTCTTTATTACAGCCTGCTGACCAGCATCATAAACGAATCTTATGACATGATAGTCGCCTTCCTGAACAGCGTTCACAAGCTCATTGTCCTTGTTCGGTGTGTAGATGGTTGCACTTGTACCGGAAATACCGTTTACAAAGTACTCTGCAAGCTTACCCTTGTTGCATACAAGAGTATTGATAACCTGCTCCTTACCGAGGTCGGAGGTTGCATATGACTTTACAAGAGAAGAGAACTCTATAACAAAGTTATTATCAGCAACATCAGCGCTTGTAATGATCTGATCAGTTGTGAAGGTTTCTGTCTCAGTGTCAACTATAGGATACTCACCTGTTGCAGGGTTGTATTCATTGCTGCGGATGTAGTGGTTAACTACAAGCGTAGGTCTGAAAGCATTTGCAGATGAAGCGTTGATATCGAAGTATGTCAGGTTCTGACCTTCAACTATCTGAGCGCCGTCACTGTTGAGCTGTAAACCTACAGAAGTATTGCCTATGAACTCATCAAGTGAGAATGATACTACTTCATACTCATAACCCTTGAAAGCACCGTTTGCATCATTTTCATGATAACCGGCAATTCTTGTTCCTCTGTTCAGACCCTTTACCCAGACTCTTATGATATTGCGGCTTGCAAGATAGTCTGTTGTCAATCCTGTGGGCTTATTTACAGTGAACTTTGAAATAGCATCTCTAAGCGCATCGGAAGCATTATTGATATCTTCCTGCTTTGCTGTAGCATTATCAAATACTGCCTGTGCAGTCTGAACTGTTGTTTTAAGATTGTTGTATGTTTCGTCTGTGCAGTTTACTCTCTCCTTTGTCGGATCAAGCAGACCATTAGCCTGCGCGAGAAGCTGAGTAAGCTCTGCGGTATCAAGCTGTACAGCCATATGTGACTTTACAGCCTCAATAGCTTCAATAAGGAGACCATCGATCTCGTTGACTTCATTCTGACTTGAAGAATTTTTGATGATATCTTCTGCGTCAGGAATAAGGTCTGACAGCTCTGAACGGTATACTTCCTCATATCTCGTATTATTTTCGAGAGATTTAGCTATCTTTACATTTGCCTGAAGTGAGCTCTTATCAAGCAGTACAAGACTGTTTACAGAAGCACGAAGCTCAGAAATAAGATCATAAACCATTGATGTTGTGTATGCTTCTGCACCGGTCTTATCAAGAATGTCGCCTGATTCTCTCAGAGCCTTACACTTCTTGTAAATACCTGTGTCAGAAATAAATTCTGCATAAGTAACACCGTCATAGATCTTGCTCTTTGTCTGATCCTCTTCTGCCTTTATAGCTCTGTCTACGAGCTGCTCAAATTCTGCATAAACCTCAGGACCGCAAGCTTTGGTTCTGAGTGCCTTTATTGCATCATTGATCTTGTCGGCAGCTTCTTTATAGTCTTTGTTTGCCTGTGTAGCACCTTTAGTTCTGATGTAGTCTGTAACGTTATAAAGTGCGATACCTGCATCAATTGCTTCTTCAAGCTTTGCATAGGTAGCGTCTTCATAATCGGCAGCTACGTAGGTCTGACCCTTTTCAACTGCTTCAAGAAGCTGTCTTCTTTCAGCGGATGAAACGTCGCTTTCTTTGTAGTCGATATACGGAGCAATTCCTCTTCCGTAATCGCTCGCCTTAACACGGATAGTAGTGTAAGAATTATCATCAACGCCAATTAACTCATTTGCTCTGCTCTCGGTCAGACGTGAAAGGATCGCAGGTCTGTCGAGATCAACAACAACGAACGCCTCATTATCTGAGTTCGGGGTAACATTAACTGCACCCGTATGAGGATTATTGTCTTTATCACGGTATGTGACTGTCAAAGAGAAACTGTCACCGGATGA
>CACXDE010000034.1 GCA_902766305.1 uncultured Ruminococcus sp.
ATAAGGATCGTCTTGAATGGGATAATAAGGAATATAAACGGAAGAAACGCAGCCAGGAAAGAGTACGAAAAAGACAAGAAAGAGAATTTGAAAGAGAACAAAAAAGAGAGAACAGAAGAGCAAGGTCAGGAAACAATATGGGATGCTTTATTATTATATTGTTTTTTATTGGATTGATTGTGCTGTATGTTTTCAATTACTATAACGAAAACCCGGAAAGTTTAAAGACGATTCTTAATTCACAATATGAGGAGTCTTCTGTACCGGAACAAGTAATAATCAAAAGCCTTGACGAAATCCCGAAGGTTACTCTGGACAGGATAAATAATGAATCTATTAAACGAAAAAATAGTATGTATGAATCACTTTACGGAAGCTGGAAAAATGAAGGCTCGGAGATTGTCGGCGACTACCTTGTAAGCTATGACACTGAAGACGGCAATTTGATTTTTTCTGTAGTAAAAACAACATATTCCTGCGGCGATCCTTCAAAAACTCAGACCCTTTATACTATTTTTGTGACATCTCATCTCTGTATCAAAGAGAATGGAACAACTGTACAAAGTCATCCCGAGAAAGATCCGGTTTACGTATATGATGAGAATGATACTATCTATCTTGATCCGGACGCAGAAATACCAAGTATGGTGCATGGATGGAGAGATTTAAAGACATTGTATAAGGAACGTATTTCATATATCGAAATACCGTATCATGTATCATACACGGAGGGAATGTATGTTCCGAAAAATGCAGGAGATAAGGTGTCACAGTCGAGCTATATTCCTTCAACGGGCGATCCGGATGCAGAAGAAGTGGAAACGGAAGAGTTAGAGGAAACCGTTTCAGAAGAATAACTTGTAATAAAGAGGTGTTCTGCTATGAAAAATGATGACAGCTTTGAGAAATTCATGAGCGGAGAGAGCTTGTTCGGTAATTCTGGCGGCGAAAAAGCCGGCAGTACATATTCCGATAATGACTATGACAGAAGTGACGATTACGGAGATGCAGGATCTTTTGCGGATGAGTACAATAAAACCTTTGGCAACGAAAATTCAGTGCAGAATAATTCATATCAGCAAAGTCAGTATAACTCACCTCAATCAAAGCCGGAGCAGTCTTCGATACCTCAGTATGTTCCTGCGCAGAATCAGGGAAATACATATACTGATCTCAGCGGTATGATTAAGGAGAAAATGCAATCAAAAAATAATCCTGCAAGCATTTTTGAAAGATATCCCGATGGTCATGTTTCAACACTAAAGGACGGTATACCGATAGGAATTGTCGTAAGTCTTGTGGGAATAATATTTATTTCATTAGGGCTGGTATTCTTTTTAAGCGGGCTGAATCATGCAAAAGAAATAAAGGCTTTTTACGAAAATGCAGACCAGACCGCTGGATTTATCACAAATGTAAAATCTGAAACGAGAAGAGATTCTGACGATCATCATTATAACGTCTACTGGCTGACCTTCAGATATAGATATGCCGAAACGGAGTTTATTTCTCAGTCCGAAACACTGTCGGAGAGTGATATGAGATCAATCCCAGGCGGCGGTATAGAAGGCACTATGCTGATGATATACGTGGATAAAAGACATCCGGGGGTAATACGTGTTATGGATTACTCAGAAGATAACGCTTATTATTTCGTCCTGTTTTTGGCTGTTTTTGGTTTAATAATAGTCTTTGCGGCTATAAATACTGCGGTACAGTGCGCAAAAGGAAAGCTCTGGGTAGTTAAGCGGAGAGGAACGCTTTACACTATGAAAATACCGGGGAAATAGCTCAAAGCAAGTTCAGAGTTAAGAGTGCAGAGTTTGACATATCAGACTTCTTTTTTCTGTTGTCATTTTAAAACTTCCCCATCTTGTCATTCTGAGGGTTGGCTATAATAATTATGCATTATGAATTATGAATTATGCATTAAAAAAAGGCGACGAAGAATCTTTTCGATTATGTTGCTTTCGTGAAAAAGATCCTTCGCTTACGCTCAGGATGACAGTGGGGGCGCTCAGGATGACAGTTTAGCAAGGCTTTGAGCTTTTGACTTACAACTTATAACTTCCAACTGGTAACTTAAAACTGTAAAAAGGAGATATTATTTATGGTTCCAAATGATCCGATAATTTTATTGTCATATGTAAATACAAAGCTCCGGGATAATTATTCATCCCTTGAAGATCTTTGTAAAAGTGAAAATGTTAAGTCTGATGATATAATAAAAAAACTCTCTGCTGTAGGCTATGAATACAGCAGAGAGATGAACAAATTTATATAAATGTTGAAAGTGGAATGTGGAAAGTGGAATTGCTGACGTACCGGAGTTATATAATAACTATAAATGAGCAAATCCTATAAATTGCACAAACGATTTATAATCTTGTGAAGCATAACCAACTTGTCATTCCGAACGCAGTTAAGTGACGCCCCAAGAGCGTCAGCGATTGGCTGGCGGAACTTATGCAGAGCTGAGGAATCTTTTTCATAAAACAAGTCATATTCGTAAAGATCCATCGCTTTGCTCGGGATGACAGGTTTAATATATTTTGTACATAATCACGGACAATTATAAATTTGCTCATTCATAGATAATAATTCCACTTTCAACTTTCCACATTCCACATTTTATTCAAGGATTCTGAGGTTTAGTTTTTGAAGCTCAAGGTTGATATCTACTATTTTGATGTGTCTGTCTATAGCCCAAATTAGAAAATTATCTCTTGCGTTGGTAGCATGAAGAATTGGATAGCCTGTTACTTTGAGAAGGTTTTGAGTTTCTTCATGTGACAGTTCCATTCCGATACACATCATGATTACCTTGTCACGGTCGGGATTCTGCTTCCTTCCGTCAAGTATCTGATAACCGTAGCTTTGTGCAATTCCAGCACGTTTTATTACTGTTGATTTTTTCAGCTTTTTTGATTCTATTATGGACATAAGCGCACGGTCAAGCCGCATATATGTATTGTTGAAGCTTTCAGTGTTTTTCTGTCTGTATCTTTCGTAATCTTTCATTGTTTTCAGTTTATTGGTTTTCATTTCTTTCAGAAGATCATCAGTAGACTTTTTCATTTTGATATTCCTTTCTGTTGTGGGGTGAAAAAATTGGAGCTGACTCCCGGACAAGCATATTTGTTTGAAAATTTAGAAATCGTGTCAAAGCTGACGGACACAGTTGATCTTTGTCTGTACAGACCAAAATGTAAGGTATATATAACAAAGGCTGTCGAGCCTGAGGATGCGAAATATTATGACATAATATCCGGCATAGATCATCCTAATCTTGCAAAAATAGACTTTGTAGCTTATACAGGCAAGGAGTACCGTGCGGTAAGAGAATATATATCAGGAGAATGCCTGTCGGATATTTTAGAGTCGGGCAAGACTTTCGACGGGATGAAAACGGCACAGATCGCATATGAAATAGCAAGCGGTCTGAACGCTCTGCATACTAACAGCATCGTACACAGAGATATAAATCCGAACAATATCATCATAACTACAGACGGTACAGCAAAAATTATTGACTATGGTATTGCCCGTTCGTATAAGGAGTTCAAAAGCAAGGATACTGTTATAGTAGGTACACCGGGCTATGCGGCGCCGGAGCAGTTCGGATTTACACAAAGTGACGGCAGAACTGATATTTATGCTTTGGGTGTGCTGATAAATGTTATGCTTTGCGGAAAAACTCCTCAGGAGGAGCTTGCAAAGGGCAGCCTTAAAAAAGTAATACGCAAATGTATTGAGATCGACTCTGCAAAGCGCTACACAAATATGACAGAGCTTATGCGTGAGCTTCACAGAATAACCGGCGCCGGAAAAATAGTTAGGGAAAATGAAATATCCGATACATTGGTCGATAAGATAATGTACAGCATACCGGGTATCAGAACAGGAAAAATTTACATAATTATTCCGGCAATAATAGGATATGCCTTGGAAATATATTCTGTCGTGAACAGCTATGCGACCTGTGAGCCGACGCTTTCAAACTATATTCTATGTACGATGTTTGCATTTCTTGCGTTTATAATGCCCTTGTTTTGCTTTCACAATTTTCTTGATGTATGGAACCGTCTGCCGCTTACAAGAGGAACGTCAAGGGGCGCACAGAGAGCATTTTTTTATACAGTGGGTGTACTGTCAATAATGGTGGGTTTCTATTGTATAGGCACTGTTTTTGCATCACCTCAATAATTATACCACATACCTGTCGGAAACGGCGGGTATTTTTTATATCATCATTATACTACAAAATTTTTTTAAAAAGTTATGCTGCCAGCATAACATTTTAATTTAATAATATATTATACTGTAATCATATAGAAAACCATTTTTTGCCGGTGAAAAAAGTTTTCATAAAAAACCAATTAAGCTAAAAAGAAAGGATGTACTATATGAACAGTAATATGAATCAGCAGCAGCAGCCCAAGAAAAAGAAGAACGGCTGCTTGATCGCTGTAATAGTTTTTATCGTTATTATTATTATAGCTGCGGTTGCAGGAACGGGCGGCGGTGATAAGGACACAGACAGCGGTGACAGCAGCAAAAAAGCTATAACAGGCAGCAATGAATCATCTGTATCTTCAGTTGTCAAGGATGAAAATAACGAGGAAGGCAGTACTGACAGCAGTTCCGCCGAAGAGTCAGAGGAAAAATCCGAGGAAGAATCCAAGCCTAAGGCAGAGCTTGCAACCATACAGGAACAGGTATGCTTTGAGAAAAACGGGGTAAAGGTAACAGCTGTTTCGCTTGAAGATGAAATGTTCGGCGGTAAATACATTAAGCTTTTAGCAGAGAATAACTCTGATAAAACTTATACTATAGGCTGTTCTGCGCTTATAGTGAATAACTGTATGATCTCTGATCTTTTTGCGGCAGAGGTTGCGGCAGGTAAAAAGTCAAATGAAAAGCTGTATCTTTCATCATCGGATCTTGAAGCTTCCGGAATTGAAAATATCGGACAGATTGAGATTTATTTCCATATGTATGAAGAAAACGATATTCTCAATAGTATTAAAATTGATCCGGTTGTAATAAAAACATCTGCTTTTGATAAGATGGATTCAAAACCGGATGACAGCGGTCATGAGCTGTATAATAAGGATGGCTTGAAAATTGTAGGTAAGTATGTGGATGAAAACAGCTTCTGGGGTAAATCAGTTCTTCTGTATATTGAAAATAATACCGGTAAAGAAGTCAGCGTACATTGTGATGATCTTTCAGTAAACGGATTTATGGTTACTGGTGTTTTGGCGAGTACGGTTTACAACGGAAAATATGCTGTTGATGATATCATGCTTTCAAGCAGCGATCTTGAAGATAATAATATAACCAGTATTGATGATATCGAGCTTAAATTCAAGATTATGTATGATAATGACTTTATGAATATGATTACAACTGATGCGATCAAATTCAGCGCAAAGGCAGGATAATAAGTATTCAAGTATATAAAAAATCTTTCCCTTTTCCACTGCGGCGGAGCTTTCTGCTGCGGTGGATCTTCTTTTTAGAGAAAAATCACGGTTGAACAT
>CACXDE010000035.1 GCA_902766305.1 uncultured Ruminococcus sp.
AGTGAGTAATCAATATGATATTCCGGGGCATAATCACTGAAGAATACCGCCACATACATAAAAGTTATGAAAGCCAGTGCTAAAAGGAAACGTCTCAGAAATGTGTACAGCTTACCCTTTTTCTTAATAAAAATGGAGATAAAAACAAGAGGTATAAACAGATAGTGAAAGCCCGGTGCAAGACCAAACAGCCGCACAGTACATATCTGATGGAGATATATTTCTATCGCAGAACCCATGGTACAGAATATCCACGAACCCTTGACGTACCTCAGTATTATTACAAAAGCAACGTAAAGCAGTACGCAAACAGCATCAAGTATCATCATAATTGTATTATTCAGATACGAAAACACACCCATATATGCGCTGTGAAGCAAAACGCAGGCAAGGAAGAACATATTAAGCGGTGCGCTGAAATACGAATAATCAGAATAATCCTTGTCGTCATTGTACTTCGGTGTTCCGGTGAAGAAATCAATTATGTTTATTGGTTCCTTTGCTTTTTTCTGCTTTTTTGCTTTTTTTTCTTTAGCCACGGCGATACCGCCTTTCTTTGTCAATTATTTGTCTCGAAAATTGTATATAAACTATAAGACAATACATCATTTTTGCTTGGTAAAGCATCTTATTGTCGAACAGGAATAAAACAACAATTTATATAATCATACTACATTTTGAATAATTTTTCAATAGTTTTTATTCTTTTTTGTTAATTAATAGAAAATTATTTTAGTGATAATGACACGACTATATTACTAAAATAAAATCTATTTTATGTAATCAGTTTGCAAATTCAGGTGAAGATAGCAGCAGAAGTAATGTTAAAAGATACCAAAAAAATATCAAAAAATCCTGTAAAACAGCGGTTTTTGCAATTTTTTTGACGTATTGCATAATTTAAAAGATATTGCTTTGTTAGAATTAAATGAAAAAAATTTTAAAAAGTGTCCGATTATCCTTGCATTTTTCTGTCTGTTAGGCTATAATGGTATAGAAAGTGGTGAAAAGTGTTGGATAGTGGCGGTTTGTGGTTTCAATTATCCATATAATGGTGACGGGAGGGTGTAAGGATGCTTATCGGCAATTATCAGCATAATATTGATCCGAAAGGTCGAGTGATAATGCCGGCTAAGTTTCGTGAAGAATTGGGAGATATCTTTTACGCTACAAAAGGAAAGGATAATACCGTAACCGTTCTGTCAAAGTCAGCCTGGGATGAACTCGGGCGCAAGATTGCCGCTATGCCTACTGCAAAAACTGTTCAGATAACAAGGTTTCTTTTCTCTTGTGCGGCTGAGCTTATTCCTGATAAACAGGGAAGGGTGCTGATACCGCAGGCTTTGCGTGAGTATGCCGGACTGGATAAAGATGTTGTGATAAACGGTACCGGCTCAAAGGTGGAGATCTGGGATAGAGATTCATGGGATAAATATAATGAAGCCTTGTCTGGAGACGAAGTTTATGATATAATGAATACACTTGATCTGTGATGAGGTGATCTGATGGATTTTTCCCATATTCCGGTATTGTTTGAGGATACTATTGGTATCCTGAAAATAAAAGAGGATGGCATTTATCTCGACGGTACTGCCGGAGGCGGCGGACATTCTTCAGGTATTTTGTCACACCTTGGGGATAAGGGGAGACTTGTCTGTGTTGACCAGGATCCGGATGCTATAGAGGTGCTCAGGGGCAGATTTGGAAATGATGACAGAGTGTCTGTCGTGAACTCCAATTTTTCGGAGATTCCTTCAATACTCGAAAGGCTTGGAATAGATTCAGTAGACGGGGTTTTGCTTGATATAGGCGTATCCTCACATCAGCTTGACAGTGCTGAGAGGGGTTTTTCCTATCATCATGATGCGCCGCTTGATATGAGGATGAGTCAGAGCGGTACTACTGCCGCTGATCTTGTCAATACGCTTCCCTTTGGAGAGCTTGTAAGGATAATCGCTGTTTACGGAGAAGAAAAATTTGCCAGGAATATAGCAAGAGCAATAGAGCGTGAACGTCAGATTTCTCCTATTGAAACGACCCTGCGTCTTGCAGAGATAGTAAAATCAGCGTATCCGGCTGCTAAAAGACATGACAAGCACCCGGCAAGGAAAACATTCCAGGCGCTGCGAATTGCCGTAAACGGAGAGCTTGACAGACTTAGTACCGGACTTGACGGTGCTTTTGAATCGCTTGCATCAGGCGGTATCCTTGCGGTGATAACCTTCCATTCCCTTGAGGACAGAATGGTCAAGCAGAGATTCAATGAGTACTGTACCGGCTGTACCTGTCCCAAGGATTTTCCGGTATGTGTATGCGGTAAAAAGCCGCGGGGGAGGGCAGTGTTAAGAAAACCTGTTACAGCTGGTGAAAAGGAACTGACTGAAAATCCGCGCAGCAGAAGTGCAAAGCTTCGTGCCGTGCAGAAAGTATAAAATAAAGAATAACAAAGAGGTGATTGTGACAGTGGCCGGTGAAAAGAATACGGAAGCATACGATTTTTCGTTTTTAGATTCGTATGAAATAGAAATGTCTGCTTCTGATAAAAAATCAAAGAAAAAAAAGAAGAGCGGACAGATCATAAGTATAAGCAACGGTTCATCTGCTAAGGCTCAGAGAAGGCATCACGATCCCGCAAATATTATCGGTATCACGTTTCTTACGCTGCTTGCGGCAGCAATACTGATATCGCTTGTGCATCTTAATGCTAAACTGAATGAGGTAAATGAGGAAGTAAATGAACGGCAGGATGTGCTCACTGATATGCAGAATAAGGAAGCACAGTATAAGTTGACGATAGAGAGCAAGTTTACTGATGATTTTGTCAGGAAATACGCTGAAAATACATTGAATATGACTCCGGTGAAATCTGCTCAGAAGCAGTTTATTTCTCTGTCTGAGGGAGATAAGGGAGAAGTATTGGAAGAAAGCGAAAGCAGTGATGTTTTCACAAGGTTCAGAAAGGCTCTGGGACTGTAGGGGAACAGTCTGGTCTGTTATATTTCCGGCTGCGGATACATATTGTTTAGATATAGAATAGTGTTTCGGGAAGGTGATCGGATGGCGAAAAAAGGAGCAGCGGCAAAGCTGTGGAACAGATCAACAGTGCTGATGATTATTATCATTCTTCTTGGATTCGGAACAGTGTATGCAAGACTGTTCTATCTACAGGTTTTTCAGGCAGAAGACCTCCAGAAAAGAGCGATAGAGCAGCAGCTTCACGATACAACCGTGTCCGCCAAAAGAGGCAGCATATATGATGCAGGCGGAAATGTACTTGCGCAAAGTATAACTGTATGGAATGTGGTACTTGCGCCTGCAAATTTCAAAAAGGATGATGAGGCAGGACGCAGGGTCGTTGCGGAAGGTCTTGCTAAGATACTTGGTCTTGACAAGGATGATATACTTAAAAAGACTTACGAGGATTCATATTATGTAGTCCTGAAAAATAAAGTCGAAACCAAAACAAGAAATCAGATCCTTGAATTTGAGGATAAAATATATAAAGAGAATAAGATAAGCAATGTCATAAATATGATAGAGGATTATAAGAGGTACTATACCCATGACAATTTCGCCGGTCCGGTTCTTGGCTTTGTCGGTTCGGACAGTCAGGGGCTTTCCGGTATAGAGTATCAGTATGATGCGGAGCTTAACGGAAGCTCGGGAAGAATTGTTGTGGCTCAGGACGCTCATAACCAGCCTCTTCCTTATCAGTATGAACAAAAGGTAGAAGCTTCAAACGGTTCTGATCTTATTCTGACTATTGATGAGAATATCCAGAGCATAATGGAAAAATATGTAAGGGAGACTATAAAGGAATTTAATGTCAAGAACCGCGGCTGCGCTATTATGATGCATGTCAAGACAGGCGCGATACTTGGTTTTGCCTGTGAAGGTGCTTTTGATCCTAACGATCCCTTTGAAATTTCTGATAAAAATGAACAGGCAAAGATAGATCAGCTAAAGGGAAAGGAAAAGGCAGAAGCTGAAACAAAGGCACTTAATAAGCAATGGAGAAATAAGGGTGTCAGTGATACCTACGTTCCCGGATCTGTATTCAAGATAGTTCCGGCATCAGCTGTTCTCAGCGAAGGTCTTGTAAAGGAGGACACAACCTATCATTGTGAGGGTGCGTATAAACCGTATGACGGCGCCGACGCTATAAGCTGCTGGTCATCAGCCGGACACGGTATACAGACTCTTGAAGAAGCATTGTGCAATTCCTGCAACCCTGCGTTCATGCAGATAGGTGTTGATCAGCTCGGACGTGAGAAATTTTATGAATATTATGTCGCGTTCGGTTTTTCAGAAAAAACCGGTATAGATCTTCCCGGTGAAAGTGATGACGTGTTCTTCAATAAGGACGATGGAGTATGCGGCATGGATCTTATGGATATTGCGGTCGCATCATTCGGTCAGAACTTTAAGATCACTCCCATACAAATGCTGACAGCTACAGCGGCAATAGCAAATAAGGGAAAGCTTATGCAGCCGTATGTTGTACAGCAGGTGGTCGATTCTAACGGTAATGTACTGAAAAATACAGAGCCGACAGTCAAGCGTCAGGTTATAAGCGAATCTGTTGCCAAGGAAATGTGCGGTATGCTCGAAAGAAACGCGAAGTACGGCGGCGCAAAGAACGGTTATGTTGCCGGATATCGTATAGGCGGAAAAACAGGTACATCCCAGAAGATTGTTGATGAAGACGGTAAGGAAACGAACGACTATATAGCTTCCTTCTGCGGTATTGCGCCGTGTGATGATCCGGAGATAGCTTTGCTTTGCTATTTTGATACCCCTGATCCGGAAATAAACTACTATGGTTCGGCAGTTGCCGGTCCTTGTCTGAGAAATATCTTCAATGAGGTTCTTCCGTATCTTGGAGTTGAGAAGGTATTTGCAGATGATGAAAAAGCTCAGATAGAAATATCAATAAAGAATTATTCAGAAATGACAGTGGATGAGGCTAAGAAGGCAATAGAAGAAGATGGACTTAACTATAAAATAGTAGGTTCAGGCAAAAAGGTTACTGCCCAGAATCCCCAGCCGTATTCAAGCGTTCCGTCAGAAGGTACGGTAGTTTTGTATACAGATAATAAAAGGCTGGATAAGGTTAAGGTTCCGGACTTCAATGGGTGCAGTATTGATGATGTCAACTACCTTGCGGCGGAAAGCGAACTGAATCTTGTGATCGTCGGATCATCTGTCGGTGAAACTCAGTCCTTTGCAAAATCTCAGGATATTGCTGCCGGAAAAGAGGTTGAGCCGTATTCTGTTGTAACTGTCATATTCAATCAGGATAACCGGATAATGTAGAAAAGCATTGATATTAAGATGTATTTTCAGGAAAGGATGCTTATTGTGACTAATCGAATAAAAACTGTACAAAATCCAAGGCTGATAGTAATAGCCTGCAATAACGGCAAACGGGTTGGAAACATAGTATCCGACGTGCTGAATTATTGTAAGTATAATACCTGTATAAATGATTTTTCTCAGAATACGGATTTTATAATAGAGGATCCGGAATATAAGGGCGGACATCCGTGTAATGTTATAGCAGATACGATACTCTTTGATGACAGCAGCAAGCTCAGCTGTGATTCTGTGATGAGCTTCCGCAGCCGTGTTACTCCCTATGAAAATGCAATGAAAATTTACGGCGAGGATTTAAAGGATGTGCTGACATATTCAAGCGAGCATTACGGAGCTGATGTTGCGTGCCGCAATATTACTGAAAAAAACGGTTCTGCTGCATTCGATATTATCGGTAACGGAATACTCAGCAGGGTTAATATCAGCGAGGGAAAGTATTCAGTGGATGAGGTGCTTGCCTGTACCGGTGTGCTTTTAGCAGCCGGACTTCCGCTGGCGTCTATTATAAACTACTTTGAGAATTGAAGGAAAATACCGCTTTGGAATGGCATGCTATAATGCTTTTTGTATAATTAAGGAAAAGGGTGGAAAAAATGTCGGGAATATGGACAATAATTGCAGCGGTGCTGTCGTTTGCAATCTCAGGGTTATCGGGTATCTGGCTTGTACCGTTTCTGAAAAAGAAGCATTTTGGTCAGACTATACTTGAAGAAGGTCCTAAGTGGCATCAGGGCAAGCAGGGAACGCCTACAATGGGAGGCTTCATGTTCATAGGTGCTTCCATTTTGACAACGCTTCTTTGCGTTATACTATACCATATTACCGGAACAGATTCAAGAGGGATACCTCCTGAGACAACTCTGCAAAGCGCAAAAATCTATGCGGGTCTTTTTATGGCAGCTTGCTATGGTGCAATAGGCTTTCTTGACGACTATGTAAAGGTTGCAAAAAAACGCAATCTAGGTCTGACACCTAAGCAAAAGCTTGTTTTACAGTTTGCAGTTGCAGCAGCATATCTTCTGACTATGCACCTGTTCGGAGATAAGACAGAAACATTCATTCCGTTTTACGGTATGCTTGATATAGGGGTTCTTTATTATCCGCTTGCAGCGGTTCTTATCGTGGGTATAGTAAACGCTGTCAATCTGACAGACGGAATTGATGGTCTTGACGGTTCGGTTACATTTTTTGCGGGAATATTTATCATGATGATAGCCGGTAATTTCGGACGTACAGGCTTGTCTGTTATGGCTGCTTCAATATCCGGAGGTTGTCTTGGTTTTCTTGTCTGGAATTTCAATCCGGCAAAAACATTTATGGGTGATACAGGTTCGCTGTTTCTTGGCGGTTATCTTTGCGCTCTTCTGTTCGGACTTGATATGGAAGTCTTCCTTGTGCCGATCGGAATGGTATATATAGCAGAGATGTTCTCGGTTATTCTCCAGGTAACATATTTTAAGATCACTCACGGCAAGAGACTGTTTAAAATGAGTCCGATACATCACCATTTTGAAATGAGCGGATGGTCTGAGGTAAAGATAGTTGTTGTGTTCAGTCTTGTTGAAGCAGCATTCGGAGCATTGTCACTCATTCTTATTATGTTCGGGAAATAATGTACATTTTTGAGGAAACACTGATCTGTCTGCGGTTCAGCGTTTCCTTAGTGATTATATAAGATAGTTAATAATATGCTGCATGGTTTATAAAAAACAGCCATATATATTAAAGATATTTTTGGTGTTGACATGAAAGACGGAAGGGTGTAATATTAATTGATGGGTAATAAGCGTCTTTGGTCAATCAGTGAAGGGGGATTCGGGTAATGCCATACAGCAGTAATGCTCCGGCAAGAAAACTGCCGCCAAAAAGACCGGAACCGTCCAGGCAAAGAAAACAAAATACAGTAAAAGAGATAAAGGGCGGACGCAAGGGCAAAGCAAAGAGTAAACTGAAATTATTCTCTATTGGTCTGGGTGTGGATGTTGCCTTTCTTTTTCTCGTAATACTCTTAGTAGTAATAGGCGTAATAATGATGTATTCTGCGAGCTATCCGGCTGCACTCAGATATGAAAACAAAAGCACCTATTATCTTGTTAAGCAGGGAGCATTTGCGGCTATCGGTATAGTTGTTATGATTCTGATATCATATTTTGACTATCATCAGCTTCATATAGTGGCGCCTCTTTTGTATTTCGGAGGAGTTTTGCTGCTGTTTATTGTTCTCCTTATGCCGGGTAATCCTAAGAGATGGATAAATATAGGCGATTTTTCATTTCAGGCTTCGGAACTTGCAAAATTTGCTCTGATACTTGAGCTTGCGGACTGGTCATCGAAGCATTTCCGTGATATGCACACATTCAAGACCGGTGTTTTGCCGTGCTTTTTGATGTATGTTGTTTATGCTGCACTTCTTGCGATGGAACCGCACTATTCAGGTATTGTAATAGTTACATTGTTAGCGGCTGTAATGATGTTTATCGGCGGAGTAAGAAAAAGATATTTTCTGCTCGCAGCGATACTTTTAGGTCTTGTGCTACTTATACTTATTGTTACAGATAAGCTTGGTTATGCGATGCAGAGACTTGACGGCTGGGGACAGGCACTCACATATGTCGATAATGATTTGTGGCAGCATACCTACCAGACAAGAAATTCTCTTTATGCTATAGGTTCGGGCGGAATATGGGGGCTTGGTCTCGGACAGTCAAGGCAAAAGTTTATGTATATCCCCGAAGCACAGAATGACTTTGTTTTTGCTGTTGTATGTGAGGAGCTTGGATTTGTGGGGGCAGCCCTTATTTTGGGTCTTTTTATACTTCTTGTGTGGAGAGGTATAACCATCTCCAAAAGAGCAAAGGATCCTTTTGGTTCAATGCTTGGGGCAGGACTGTCTGCTCAGATAGGCATACAGGCAATACTGAATATTCTGGTAATAACAGACTGGCTGCCGAACACTGGTATAAGTCTGCCGTTTTTCAGCTACGGCGGTACGTCTCTTATTATGCTTATGGCGCAGATGGGTATAGTTCTGTCAATCTCAAGAACCTCTAATCTTGAAAAAGTCTGAAATAATGTCGGTTAAAGTCCGGATGATCCGGATGTGTTTTTTCAATAAGTTGAAAGGGGTTTTGCCGCTTTCAACTTAAAGCTTTATTTGAAGGGAGCAGGTACTATGAAATTAATTTTTGCCGGCGGCGGTACTGCCGGTCATATCAATCCGGCGCTTGCTATAGCCGGATATGTTAAGGAGCAGCAGCCGGATGCAGAGATACTTTATATTGGCTGCAAGGGCGGAATGGAGGAAAGACTTGTACCTCAGGCAGGTTATGAATTTAAAGGTATTACTGTGCAGGGATTCAGACGAAAACTGACTCCGAAGGGCTTGGCAGAAAATATTGTTACAATAAAGAAGGCTATAAGTGCTGAAAAGGACGCAAAAGCTATAATAAAAGAATTTGCCCCTGATATTTGTATCGGAACGGGCGGATATGTAAGCGGTCCTGTGCTTAGGGCAGCCGCAAAGCTCGGTATTCCTACGCTTATACATGAACAGAATGCTTATCCGGGTATAACTAATAAAATGCTTGCTAAAAGCGCCGACAGAGTAATGCTAGCTATGCCGGCAGCTAAAAAGCATTTCAAGGGCAAATGCCGATTTGCTGATACTGGCAACCCTGTAAGAGGTGAGATTCTTTCAGCTGAAAGAGAAAGCGCAAGAAAGGCTCTCGGTCTTGATGAAAGACCTGTCATACTTTCCTTTGGCGGAAGTTTAGGAGCTGATATAATAAACAAATCCTTGGCGGATATTATTTCAAGAAGCGCAAAGGATGGTAAGTATCAGCATATACATGCTTATGGACAGTACGGCAAATGGTTTCCCGATCTTCTAAGAGAAAAGGGAGTTGATCTTGAAAAGGCTGATAATCTTGATATAAGAGAATACATCAATGATATGCCTGTTTGTCTTGCAGCTGCTGATGTCGTTGTTGCAAGGGCAGGTGCTATAACGCTCAGCGAAATACAGGTAAAGGGCAAGCCTTCTGTGCTGATTCCTTCTCCTAA
>CACXDE010000036.1 GCA_902766305.1 uncultured Ruminococcus sp.
CAGCGTTACGAGTATTGGCGGTTCTGCTTTCGACGGTTGCACAGGACTGACAAGCATAGAGATTCCCGACAGCGTTACGAGTATTGGTGATTATGCTTTCGACGGCTGCACGGGACTGACAAGCATAGAGATCCCTGACAGCGTTACGAGTATTGGCAGGTATGCTTTCAAAGGCTGCACAGGACTGACAAGCATAGAGATCCCTGACAGCGTTACGACTATTGGCGATGGTGTTTTCGACGGCTGCACGGTACTGACTGATGTTTATTATGAGGGCACGCAGGAACAGTGGAACAATGTTTCGGGTACAAGCTATGTAAGCGGAAAAACAATTCACTACAACTCTGCTATGACTGTAACCCCCGTTAACCCCGATGACCCGGACACACCAACATCAAAAACACCGAGTATTTATTCTATCACTTTCAACTCTATCAAAGACCCAAATTACGCATTGAATGATCAGAATATTGTCATTGACGGCCAGATGAGTTTTAAAAATGCAAGAAAAATCGATGGCGACGCAATAAAGACCTTCTTTGAAAACGAGCTTGTTAATATGGATTGGAAATCGAGCGACAACAGCATTGCAACGGTTGCATTGGAGTCAAGCTCCGTAACTTCATTAAAGGTTTCCGGAAAAGATGACGAATACACTCATTACGGTTTCTTCACGCTAAGCGTTACACCCAAGAAGCTTGGCACTGTAGCTATAACCGGTACTGCTTCAAACGGCAAAACATGCTCAACAAAGATCACTATAAAGCCCGAAGATTACGAGCATGTGGAGCAAAAGAAGAACAGATACAGAGTTGGCAGACTGACAAGCGTAGACCCGCTCGGTCATGCGCTCTGGATAGAGAACAAGTCGTATCCGGTGGTTGAAGACTCCGCCGAAATATTTAAAAAAGCGTCTGAGATTCTTGTTGACCACGAATGCAAGGTAGTAGTATTTGAACTGTGGGACGGCAAGATACATGATGTCGAAGATGTGACCGAAACAATATATCCGAAGGTTACATTAAAAACAGATGTAAGCTCTTTGACTTATGAAAAGAAAAAGTTTAGCCAAAACGAAGCCCAGTTGACTGCCACTATTTCGATAGTTTCAAAATACCCCGCTTCACTTATCAGTGATGTTGTAGCTGTTAAGGACAAAAAATTCACTTTCAAGGAGATCACATTCTGCAATGATTTCTGCGATTACAAATTCAAGACCGGCTGGTTCTCAAAAGCTAACGAGCTGACCGACAGCATAGACTGCACACTTTCATACGGAGAGAGCAAGACCTTTACATGCAGCCAAAAGGCAAAGATTGACAACGGTGATGCTTTATCCCTTGAAAGCTATAGTCTTCAACTCGGTGCAAAAATTAAAAATGGAGACAAAGAGTATAGTGATGATATTTCGATCAGCGTACATAACGTTGACGCTATGAACAAACGATTGGAAGAAGAGGCAAAGGCTAAGGCAAAAGCTGCTGAAGAAGCAAGAAAAGCAAAAGAAGAAGCAGAGAAGGAAGCTGCTAAACTTTTGAAATACGATGAAAAATTCAAAAATATGCAATTTTCATGGGACGAAAGCGGATTTACTGCTGCTAATATGGATCAAAGCACAATAAACTATGTTGAGAATATTGCCAAGGAGTGGGCATATCAAGCCTTCTCAACTATAGCATATGTTAATAATGATGATCACAAAAGTTTTGTGGACAAAACATTCAGCAATGTTAAGAATAAGTTAAAGGAAAAAATCGATGATAAGTTTAAAGATCTTATTCTTGAAATGGTTGGCATAAAAGAGAGTGATATTCCCTATGCAAAGTCGATAGACGTTAGTATAGACGGTATGGAAGCTGCGACAATTATTTACGTATATGATCAATCAAATAAACTACAATATACGGTATCTTTCACTTTAAAGATGTCGTCATACCGAAGTTTTATTAATCCTGTTTTAAATAAGACGCCAAAAGAGTTTGACAACGCCTTTGCCGGATTTGGCACAATGGATTATACAATTACAAAACCCGACGATAAAAAAACGTACAAAAGCATTGCCAGCAGTATGAACAGTGCCAGTGTGATCGTGATCTATTCAGATGAAAATCAGTTTTGCACAAGTGTCAGAAAATATGTGAAGGATTTTCTTGATCAGATTTATACAGACATTGCAAGGGAGTATGATAAGAAAAAGCCTGAGGAATTGGAAGCTGTATTTAGCGAAATAAAGGACGATTTAAAGGATAAAAAACAACAGTTGAATTATGTTCAACAGAAAATCTATGAAAAAGCCGGGGAGCAGTTTAACAAAGATATATCAAGCAAATATGGTACAACAAAAATAGGTAAAGCTTGCTACTATGCATATATGAACTCAATCGTAGCTGCGGTTGATCCTGTTATGTACTATAAATATCAGTGTCCGGTCGATGTTTATGTATACAATAATAATGACGAACTGGTTGCTTCCGTAGTTAATGACGAGGTAGTAAAAGCAACAGATGAGGTTGGTATTTCAGTTAATGGCAGTGAAAAAGAACTTTGGACATTTGGCGACAGCTACAGAGTGGAGCTTGTCGGAAACGGTACAGGCACAATGAAAATTACTGCCGAAACTTATGTGAACGATGAAGTGATCAGAACTATTCAGTATGAAAACATACCATTGAAAAAGGGAAAAACCTACACTTCTGAAACGAGCATAAATCCATATTCCGACAATGAACTTCTGAATCCTCGCTCCGACACCGGCACAGTAATTAGACCTGTATCGGATACATGGCTTGATAATCAGGAACCTGTAGTTAACGTAAGAGGTATTATAGCTACCCCCAAAAAGATCAATCTCAC
>CACXDE010000037.1 GCA_902766305.1 uncultured Ruminococcus sp.
AAAATAGTCATTATATTACTCCTGTCTGTTGCTGACCTCTATTATTTTTTCGAGAGTTTCGTTTGCCTTTCCGGAATCTATAAGCTCTGCTGCAAGCTTAACGCCTTCCTCCATGCTTTCAGCCTTCTGAGCAATATATAAAGCTGCGCCGGCATTAAGGAGTACGGCATTTCTCTTGTGTCCTTTTTCGCCGTTAAGTATAGCTCTTGTTATTTCCGCATTTTCCTGAGGAGACCCCCCCCTGAGATCTTCCTTTGTACATCTTTCAAATCCGAACTGTTCAGGAGTAATAATTCTTGTCTTGTACCAGCCGTCCTTTATCTCGCATACCTTTGTGGGTGCTGAAAGTGATATCTCGTCAAGCTTATCCATACCGTAAACTACCATTCCTCTTTCAACACCGAGACTTGAAAGAACCTGCGACAGCGGTTCTACAAGATATTCATCATACACGCCCAAAAGCTGCATAGACGGAGAAGCAGGGTTAGTGAGAGGACCGAGTATATTGAATACAGTTCTGAATCCGAGTTCCTTTCGTATAGCACCTACATATTTCATTGATGTATGATATTTCTGAGCAAAGAAGAAACACATTCCGGCTTCTTTCAGAAGCTCAATACATTTTTCGGGACTCTGGTTTATATTTACGCCGAGCGCTTCAAGACAATCTGCTGTGCCTGAAAGAGAAGAAGCGGCACGGTTGCCGTGCTTTGCAACCTTTACGCCTCCGGCAGCCGCAATAACAGCAGATGTTGTTGATATGTTAAAGCTTTTAGCATTGTCGCCGCCTGTACCTACGATTTCAAGAACATCCATTCCGGTATCAACCTTGACAGCATGATCTCTCATTGCTGCCGCGCATCCGGCTATTTCATCAGTTGTTTCAGCCTTTGCGCTCTTAGTTGACAGGGCTGCTAAAAAAGCAGCGTTTTGTGTGGGTGTGGTTTCTCCGCTCATGATCTCGTTCATCACGTCATATGCTTCCTGATAGCTCAGGTCTTCCTTGTTTACTATTTTTACAATTGCTTCTTTTATCATTTTCTTGTCCTCCTGATATTTATGAAATTCTGTAAGATCTTTTTGCCTTCCGGCGTCATTATTGATTCTGGGTGAAACTGAACTCCGTATATCGGGTATGTTCTGTGCATAACTGCCATTATCTCGCCGTCATCTGTTTCAGCGGTTATTTTAAGTTCATCCGGTAATGTACTTCTTTCCGCTGCAAGTGAATGGTATCTTGCAGCCATCATTTTTTCTCCGCATCCGCTGAATATAGGACAGCTGCTGTCAATACTTATCAACGACTGCTTTCCGTGCATCATCTTTTTGGCATAAGTGACTTCTGCGCCGAATGCTGCACAAATTGCCTGATGTCCGAGACATACTCCCAGAATCGGGATATTCTTGCCAAGCTGCTTTACTGCATCAATTATTATTCCGGCATTTTCAGGTCTTCCCGGACCGGGAGAAAGAATAATGCGATCAGGCTTCATAGCTGCTATTTCATCTATAGTTTTTTCGTTGTTTCGTATTACTGTAACGTCATTATCAAGCTCTCCTACATACTGATAGAGATTGTAAGAAAAGCTGTCGAAATTGTCGATTAACAATGTCATTCCTTTTCCACCTCCTGAGATGCATACAGTGCGTTCATTACTGCCTTTGCCTTATTGAGACATTCTTCATATTCCTTTTCCGGGTCAGAATCTGCAACAATTCCTGCTCCGCTTCGGATAAAGACTTTGCCGTTTTTCTTGTATGCAATTCGTATTGCAATACAGGTATCCATGTTTCCGGAAAAATCTATATATCCTATAGCTCCGCCGTATATTCCTCTTTTGTTTCCTTCAAGCTCACCGATGATCTGACAGGCACGTATTTTCGGCGCACCGGATAATGTTCCGGCAGGCAGAACAGCTTCAACAGCGTCAAGTGCATCTTTGTCATCCCTGATCTTTCCGGCAACAGTAGAACCAATGTGCATGACGTGTGAATAGCGTTCAACGGCTCTCAGCTTTTCAACCTTTACAGTGCCGAATCTGCTTATTTTTCCAAGATCATTTCTACCGAGGTCGACCAGCATATTATGCTCGGCAAGCTCTTTTTCGTCTGCTAAAAGCTCCTGCTCAAGCTGTCTGTCTTCTTCTTCTGTGATTCCGCGCTTTCTTGTACCAGCAAGAGGGAAGGTATGGAGTACGCCGTTTTCAAGCTTTACCAGTGTTTCGGGAGACGCTCCGGCAACCTCAACATCTGTTCCTGAAAAGTAGAACATATAGGGTGAAGGATTGATAGTTCTCAGCACACGGTATGTATTCAGCAGACTGCCCTCAAAATCAGCCGAAAGCCGGTTGGAAAGAACGACCTGAAATATATCCCCCTCACGTATATATTCCTTTGCTTTTTCGACCATAGAGCAGTATTTTTCTTTGTCAAACATAGGTACAATTTCCGAAAGAAGCTTTCCGTCCTCTTCCTCTGATTTTTTACCGGCTTTCAGGAGTGCTTTAAGTTTGTTTATTTCCTTTACAGCATTATCATATCCTGTTTTTCCGTCTGATAATTTCATATTGACAATGAGGATTATCTTCTGACATACATGATCGAAGGCTATGACCTTGTCGAAAAGCATAAGATCAAGCTCCTTGAAATTTTCCGTATCCATTGCGTCAGTTCTTGCGGACGGTTCGCAAAGTGAAAAATAATCATACGAGAAATAACCTACAAGACCACCTGTGAACGGCGGCAGACCATGAATCTTAGGGCTTTTATATGAGCTCAAAAGTTTTCTGACATATTTTGCCGGTTCTTCAGTTTTTATTGTTTCATCTCCGATATGAAGAGTACCGTTATCGCTTACTATGTTCATTTTTGGCTCATATCCAAGAAAAGTATAGCGGCCCCATTTTTCATTAGCCTGTGCAGATTCAAGCATATATACATGATCGGAACTGTTTTTGAGTATTTTCAGTGCTTCGATAGGCGTGATAAAGTCCGAAAGTATTTCAGCGGCTACAGGTGCAATATCATACTTCTCTTCGGAAACTATTTTGTTGATTAATTCTTTGTCTGTAATTATCTTCATATTGATGGTTCTCCTTCCTGATTGTTGATCGTAGTTCTCAAACGCAAAAAAACCTGACAGAAACACAAATTTCTGCCAGGGACGAATAAACATATCCGTGGTGCCACCCTGATTCATGGAGCGAACCATGCACTTTATAGAGATACGACCATATCTCTGACAACTAACGTATGTCCCACGTCAAGGATACTCGGAAAACAATTCCTTTCACCATGCCCTCAGCGGACCATATAAGAAAGAGAGACTTTCACGCATCCTTCGTACCATCCGGCTCTCACCATTCCGGACTCGCTTCAAAGGGTAAATAACACCGGGCGATCGGATACTTTTTCTTCCGCTTCATCGGTTTAAGATGTTAATTGGATTATAACACTATATTTTTACAATGTCAAGCATATTTTTAATAAACTTAGTGGTGCTGGAAAAAAGTTCTTGACAAGTTGTAAGAAATGATATATAATGTGAAAGCGGACAGTGATCCGATCTGACGCCGGTGTGTTGGAATTGGCAGACGAGACAGACTCAAAATCTGTTGTCCGAAAGGGCGTGTGGGTTCGAGCCCCACCACCGGCATTATTAAACCGCTTGAACGTCATGTTTTTGCGGTTTTATTTTTTTATTCAGAAAAAAATAATGAGGAGTATATCATGACCGGTACATATAAAATGGCTGAAAAAATCATAGAAGTAAATTCGATATACGAAAAAGTTCATAGCTATTGCAGGGATTACAGATGTGAAGGTGTTCCGGATTTTGTTGTCACCACCACGCTTGACGATATTTACTTCGAGGGTATAAGGTCTGAAAAAAATGACTGCGCACAGGAACTGGAACATTGTAAATATACTGACGATTATCTTGAGGAGCTTGCAGTTTATAGGAAAATCGCTGAAAAAATGCCGGAGTATGATACATTTCTTTTTCACGGTTCAGCGGTCGCCGTTGACGGTCAGTGCTATCTGTTTACTGCAAAAAGCGGTACGGGCAAATCAACTCATACCCGCCTTTGGAGAAAGCTGTTGGGCGAACGCGTTGTAATGGTGAACGATGATAAACCGCTTGTACATGTTGATGAAAGGGGCGCTGTAGTTTTCGGCACACCATATAACGGAAAGCACAGATTGGGAGCTAATATTTCAATGCCTCTTAAAGCGGTCTGCATCCTTGAACGTGCTGAGGAAAACAATATCCGGCGTATAACGAGTGAGGAGGCTTATACCACACTTTTACAGCAAATCTACAGACCTTCGGATGTTTCTGCCCTTGCGAAAACGCTCAGACTTATTGACAGACTGAGAGAGCAGGTAATGTTCTGGCGGCTTGGATGCAATATGGATATATCGGCGGCAGAGGTATCATATAACGCAATGAAGGGCTGAGCCGACAGAGGAGAGGTGCGGTAAATGGAAAAGTATACATATGAGGAGTATATAGAAAAAAACGGAAATCTTGTATATACTAATGTAGGCGTAAGTATGCTGCCGCTTCTTCGTCAGGGCAGGGATTTGTTTATTGCCGCTAAAAGAGACGGACAAAGGTGCAGTGTTGGTGATGTTGTTCTTTACCGCCGTCCGCCGAATCAGTATGTTCTGCACAGGATAATAGAGGTACGCCCTGATGATTATGTGATTCTCGGAGACAACTGCATCAACAAGGAATATGGCATAAAGGATGAGGATATAATCGCTGTTATGA
>CACXDE010000038.1 GCA_902766305.1 uncultured Ruminococcus sp.
ATTGATATGTCAAAAGTACGGTTTCTCCAGCCAAGAGCAGGCGGCAGCAATGAGGAGCTTCTTACGGAGCTTATGGGAGACTCTGAAAAAAGAGATACAAGTATCCGTACTATGAATCCTAAGGGCAGGGGCAGCCTGTATTTTTCAAGGGATTCCTTCGGAAGGGCTATGCTGCCGTTTGTTATAGGAAATTACCGTTCAGCGAATATTACGAGATCAAGATCGTTTGACCTGAAAAAAACAGCCGGGAACTATACGGATGTTATTTATGAAATGGTAGAGAGAAAACTGGACAGCGTGACGGATAATGTACCGCTTCTGTATGCGCCGGAGGTTAAAATGGACAAGGCTGATGCTTTGTACAGCGGTGCAGCAAAGGAAATAAAAACATTGAATGACAACGGGGATCTCAGGGTATATGGTCTTCTTGATCCTGATAAAGTCAAAACAGAATCTGTTATATATGTCAGGATAACCGAAAATGGAAAAAGCAGTTATTATGAAGCTTTTCCGGTGACGGAGATGAATCTTCTTGATATGGAAGAAAAATCAGATTATGGTTTTTCTGCTCTTATTCCCGGAATGGGAAACAAGGAAGGCAAGCCTCAAATAAGCGTTGAAATAAGCTGAAAGCAAAGGAGTTAAAAAAGATGAAAAAAAGACTATTGGCAGTGATGATCGTATGCGCTATGGCAGCATTTGCAGGATGTTCTCAGGATACCGAACCGGTGCAGGAATCAGCAGGGCAGATCTCAATAGAGGAAAGCTCTGAGGTATCAGCTGAAAGCTCAGCAGAAGAGGGTGCTTCGTCACAGACATCAGTTGAAGAAAGCAGTAAGGATGAGAGCAGCAAGGCGGATGAAAGCAGCAAAGCAGAGGAAAGCAGCAAAACGGAAAGCAATACATCCAAGGTTGAAACAAGCAAAAAGGAGACATCTTCTCAGTCTTCAAAGCAGCAGTCCTCTGCGCCGGCAACAACTCAGGTAATAGTACAGCAGCCCCAGACCCAGACAACAACTACTGCAGAACCCCAGCCGCAGGATAATGAACCGCAGCAGCAGCCTGAACAGCCGTCTCAGCAGACTCCTCAGCCCCAGCCGCAGCCTGAACCGTCACAGCAGACGCAGCCGGGCAGCATAAACAAGGCTGATCTTGCAATAAGCGTAAACGGTCAGTCGGTAAGCATTATGACGGAAATGAACAGTGTTGCTTCTGTTTTTGGTACGGCTTCAAGTGTTGAATCTCTCCCGAGCTGTCTTGGACAGAGCCAGGCTGATGACAAGCTTTATCACTACAACGGATACACTATACAGACTTTAAATGATGGCATTGAGAAAATATATTACATTACTATAGAGGGAGACGGTGCATCTACCTCAAAGGGAATAAAAATCGGCAGCACTACAGCTGATGTCAAAGCGGCATACGGCGAACCGTCATCACAGGAGGAATGGATGTATACATACGATGTGGATAACGGAAAATTCAGTATCCAGTTGATGCTTACAGACGGAGTTGTGTCTGAGATTATAATATCAGCAGATGTTATGTGAATTTGAAAAGGGAGGATGTTTAAAAAATGAATCTGAAAAGAGTTTTATGTACAGCGGCAGCCATGATATTGGTGTCTATGGTTTCTGTAATTGGCGCAGGTGCTGCACAGGACAGCGCAGAACCGGATGTTTCACAAGTGTCTCAGAATCAGGAATTATCAGAAGTATTAGAGGTATCAGAACAATCGGAAATATCAGATGCTTCTGTTACAGAGCCGGATACCTCAGAGGAAAGCGTGATATCTGAGGAGCCTGAAATCTCTCAGACATCAGGCGATGGGCAGGAAAGCTCAGAGGAAGAAACACAGCCCCTTAAAGCTGAAATAAAATTCTCTGCAAGAAAGATATATGAGGGAGATACAGCTAAGGTATCAGTCACCCCGGAAGGCGGCATCGGAAAGTATACATACAGATGTGATGTTCAGAATCTTGCTACAGAAGAGGTTGAATTTTCTGAAACATCGGAAGAGCCTGAGTTTATAGTAAGATTCGGCAGCCCGGAGAAATACCTTGTTACGGTATCTGTATATGATGAAAACGAACAGGAGATAACTGTTGAAAAGAGCATTACTATATGCAAAGCCCTTCCGTTTATTGAAAGGAGTATAAAGGCTGAAAGCAACAGTGCGCTGCCCGGCGGGACGATAACCGTTACAGCAAATGTATCCGGCGGAAAGAAGCCCTATAGCTACAAATGTACATTGAAGGATGCTGAAACCGGAAAGACAGTATACAGCAGCGGTTTTTCAACAGAGACTATGGCTCTGAGATTACCGGAGGGGAATCCGAAATTCTATCAGATAGATGTACAGGTTAAAGATTTGAAAAATAATATCGTATCCAAAACGATAAATGTTGCTTCATATAAATCGAGTTCAGCTCCGCTTTCACTTAACGGCAGCAAGATAAGTGAAATTCATCTGAACATGAGAAAAGATCTGACTATGACGGCAAATGCGACCGGTGGAATTGCGCCGTACAAATATAAGGTTTTTTATAAAGGCGAAACGGGCAGATGGAAGGAAGGTATCCCGAACTATCAGTATTCCCCGGTAATGAAATTCAAAATGCCGCAGACAGAGGGAAAATACAAGGTAAAGATAGCTGCTGTGGATCTTAACGGCAGATATGCGGAGAAGGAATTTTCTGTTCATGTCAGAAAGTTTAATCTGGACAATTCGTTCCTGGCTTCCAAGAAGTATTACACAGGCAACAACATTAATTTTGTATCTGTAGCCCAGTTTGCTAACGGTACTGTAAAATACAGGTACTCTTATCGTGTCGAGGGAGGAGCCTGGAACTATGAGGGCGCTTTCTCAGGAGATACAAATCATTATTTCAAGTTTAATTATTCCGGAAAATATGAAATACGTGTAAACGCAAAGGACAGCAGCGGTAATTCGGCAGAGAAAATATTTGCTGTCAATGTTCAGGAGAAGGATATAACCGGCGACAGAGGATTGTTTATAAACACAGCCCGTACATACATAGGTAAGAACGGCGATTATGTCTGTGTTAAAAAGCTTGGCATGCCCTATGTAGTAGACTGGTGTGCATACTCCGTTTCATCAATAATGAAGGACTGCGGTTTCATAGGAAAATATCAGGGCGGCATATACGGCTATGCGAGCGATAACGCAAGACTTGATAACGGTATCTACGGCGAGTGGTTCTTGAAAGGAACAAAAGCACCTCAGGCAGGCGATCTGATAATGTTCCGTTATAAATCGTTTATTAATCCGATAGATAAATATTCGGCTTCTCACATAGGCATTGTTGAATCTGTGGAAGGCAATACTATTACAACGCTTGAAGGAAATGTGGACGCGACAGGCTACAACTGGGCGGCAACCTCCACATACAAGCGTAAGACCTATGATCTGAGCGAGTACTACATATACAGCTTCTTCCGTCCTGACTGGAAACTCGCGGACTGAGTTGTTTTGAAAAAGAGAATGAAAAAAACAGTACGGAGGCGCTTTATGAGACTAAAGTCAATCAGACTGTTGTGCACAGTTACAGCGGTGATTTTTGTATCGCTGTTTTCTGCGGTAGGAGTAAATGCTGTACAGGATACTGCTGAACCTGATGTATCAGCAGTATCTCAGGCGGACAGCTTAAATGCGGAGATAAAATTATCCGCAAGAAAAATTTATGAGGGCGATACGGTAAAAGTATCAGTAACCGCAGAGGGCGGCAGCGGAAAGTATACGTA
>CACXDE010000039.1 GCA_902766305.1 uncultured Ruminococcus sp.
CAGCTTGAGACAGTAGGCAAGGAGATCAGAAAGATGTACTCCTGGAACGCTACTGAGGACAAGTATGCTGACTAATATTTAGGATGATATTTTTTATAAAAGACAGGGAAGGCGGAGTTTCCGTTTTCTCTGTTTTTTGTTATTCATATTTTTCCATTTACCGCATATTATGGAACAGGCAGTAATTAACGAGAAAGATAACAAAACATATCGTTGTAAGAATGATTTTTTATGTCTGTTGATTTTTCTTGGGGGAAACCCTTTTGAAAAAGGGTTATCCCCCAAACCCCTTTCCAAAAACTTTTAATTTTCGGGATTAGGGTCGGCAGATCCAAACTGTCAATGGGTAAAAACAATAATCAAAATAAGAAGGTGATGATATGAATAAAGAAAAAACTGAAAAGATGTTTGGCAGTCTTTCTCCCGAGCAGCAGAAAAATGTCAAGAATATTCTTGCTGATGAGGAGAAGACCAAGCAGATTTTAAGTACGCCCCAGGCTCAGGCATTACTGAAAAAGCTTATGGGAGAGGATAAAAATGGATGATCTGTCACAAAAAATAAACGAGATACTTGCCGACCCTTCGATGATGGAACAGATAAAAAGTCTTGGAAGCATGATGGGCATGTCCGGAAATACTGAACAGCCTGCTAAGACGATACAGCCGCAGCAGCCGTCTATGCCCGGTCTGTCACCGGAGATGATGGGAGCTGTGATGAAATTCGCACCGCTTATGTCCTCGATGAATAAGGAAGATGACAGCACGAGACTTCTGAATGCTTTGCGTCCTTTTCTGAGTGAGAAACGGCAGTCAAGACTTGACAGTTCTATAAAACTGCTCAGATTCATGAAAATAATTCCAATGCTAAAGGGAACGATAGGCGGAGGGTTGTGAAAAATTGAATAACAGTGAATTTGAACAGATGAAAAAAGAAGCAAATAAAAAAGCTAAAGAGTACAGCTCACGCTCTGTTCCCGAAAAGGAGAAATCTGACAGCACGGACGAAAAAAAAGATGTTCAAAAGCCTGCTCAAGAAGCATCTGATAAAGGTCTTTTGTCTGCATTGCTGAAGGATAAGGACAGAACAATCATTTTGGCGCTGATACTACTTCTTATGGGTGACGAGGATAATTACGAGCTGCTTATGACGCTTTTTTATTTGCTGATGTAGATGCACTTTCCCTGACGGACGGCATAGGGGAAAGTGCATATTTTCTTTTTGTATGATAATAATATAGTTAAGAATTTGTTACGAAATAAACTACAGGGGGATAAAGGCTTGAGCAGGACAATAATTATTGCAGGAGACAGTGAAGACAGCATCCTTACAAATGATATCATATCTGTATGTTCAAAAAACGGCGGTGTATTTGTGATTGACGGGGATAGGATATACCGTACCGTTTCCGAGCCTTTTTTCCGCATAATGAAGCTATCCGGAGAAAAACTCAGGATAGGGTCGGAATGTATAATTGTCGTTGGCAGAGAAGCGGCGGAAACAGATATAGAGATAGAAAGCGGAACTGACTGTATATGTATATTAGACAGTGATGACAGATCCGCAGCAGCCTTTACAAAAAAAATCGGCGCAGCAGCGGTGGGCTGTTCAATGTCCGGAACAGATACGCTTACTGTCTCAGGCTTTAATGATACTGGTGAGGCTGTTGTCACCCTTTTAAGACCGCTGAAAAACTATTGTCCCGGAGATTATGTTGTTGACAGATATGAGGAACAGGATGTATACAATATCTTAGCCTGTACAGCTGTCCTTATGCTTACCGGAAAGCTTTAAATACAGTCGTCAGTTGTAAGTTATCAGTTGTAAGTTATACAGTTGTAAGCTATAAGCCCAAAGCTTAAAGTCTTGCGAACCTGTCATCCTGAGCATACCCGTTGTCATTCCGAGCGAAGCGAGGAATCTTTTCCTCTAAAGCAGCATAGCTTTGAATAACAGGGTCGCTCCTCAGAATGACAAGTGGGGCGAACTATTGAAACAACAAAATAAGAGAAAAGTATGTGTATAGCATCATTGTACATTAGAATGACAATGAGAGGGTCTTAATGTTGTTTATAGTAATCCAAAATAATAATTGCAAAAATGCGAGTCAAGGGGCTCAGCCCCTTGCGAGGTCCAGGGCGAGAAGCCCTGTCCGCCGGAGTCATTGAAAACGGGACTTTCGGTGCGTTTATTTGATTGGGTTGCTATAATATAAAAACTCCGCTCAAACTTATGAAAAGATTTGAGCGGAACAAGTAATTGTATTTAAACGGAGATCAGTTGTAGAGGTCTGTTGACAGATAACGCTCTCCTGTGTCCGGCAGAATTACTACAATATTCTTTCCGGCATTTTCGGGACGGTTTGCAAGGACGGTTGCAGCATGAAGAGCAGCACCGCTGGAAATACCTACAAGTACGCCTTCACTGCGGGCAAACAGCTTTGAAGCGGCAAAAGCGTCTTCGTTTGATACTGTGATTATCTCATCGTATATATTTGTGTCAAGAGTATCGGGAACAAATCCGGCGCCTATACCCTGTATTTTGTGGGGACCTGCTTTTCCTTCGGAAAGAACAGGAGAGGTTTTCGGCTCTACTGCGACAACCTTGATATCCGGATTCTTTTCCTTCAGATATTTGCCTGTTCCGGAGAGAGTTCCTCCTGTTCCTACGCCGGCAACAAAAATATCTGCCTGTCCTTCGGTATCCTCCCAGATTTCAGGACCTGTTGTTTCATAATGTACCTGCGGATTTGCCGGGTTTACGAACTGACCGAGGATAACAGCGCCGTCTATTTCATCTTTAAGCTCGTCAGCCTTCTGAATCGCACCCTTCATTCCTTTTGTACCGTCCGTCAGAACTATCTCTGCGCCGTATGCCTTAAGAAGATTTCTTCTTTCCACGCTCATCGTTTCAGGCATTGTCAGTATTGCATGATAGCCCTTTGCAGCAGCTGCTGCCGCAAGACCTATACCTGTGTTGCCGCTTGTCGGTTCGATTATGGTTGCGCCGGGAGAGAGAAGACCTTTCTTTTCAGCATCTTCGATCATGTTTTTAGCTATTCTGTCCTTGACAGACCCTGCCGGGTTGAAGTATTCAAGCTTTGCAAGAATATTTGCCCCGGCATTTTTCTCCTTTGTGAATCTGTTAGCTTTGAGTATAGGCGTTCTGCCGATAAGCTCCGTAATGCTGTTAAAAATCTTTGCCATAAAAATGCACTCCTTCGTTGTATTATCTTTAGTGATTGCTGATATCATTAATACCTATCAAACATATAGGAATTACTGTATTTATAATATAACACCTTTTTATCTCTGTGTCAAGAATATTTTTAAATTTTTTTAAAATTGGCTGTAATATTTTATGCTGCTCAGGAGTTATATATACGAAAGGTCTTTCAGAGCAAACAAAAACCGAACACAAGAGCCAGTTATACCGGTGGAATGAAATATGTTTAATAAATCAGTAAAGAAAGCGTCCGCACAGGTTAACAATACAAATTCAAATAAAGAGGAAATGGTGATAAATATGAAAAGAAATAACAGCAAAAAGTCAAACAACGTTCTCAAAGCAGTATGTGTTATTGCAGCAATCGCAGCAGTCGCAGTAACAGGCACAGTAATTGCTTCAGCAAAGACGGAGTACGACACAGTAATAGTAAATGGTCAGGAGAAGCAGGCAAATTATAAGGACTACGGTATAAATACCCGTATGTGGGAGTTTACGGAGAATGACACGACATACAGCGTATTCGTACACGGTGATTATGACAGAGACAATGACAAGCTTTACATAAAGGACTGCGGCGATTACATTATTGCATCAACAGAGTCAGAACCCACACTTAATCTTTATAAGGACATTGACAAGTCTGATTTTGCAGAGTTTAAAGAGGAGAACGGCGAAAAATACCTAAACATTACAGATGATGCCGGAACCATGCGGGTATTATTCTCAGACGATGAAAAAGACGGTGAGGCTGACGGAAAGATAGTTTTTGGCGATGATGTTAAAGAAACATATACGCTTCTTCCGAATGGTGCGGTTGTCAATGCTATGAAAGAAAAGAATGTTGGGTTTAAGCATATTATTGATTCTGTAATATGATAATACATAATAAATCCCGGTTGTGCAGATGTTCTGCATTGCCGGGATTTTCTATGTGTAAAAATATAGTTGGAAGTTGGGAGTGTCGGCGCAGAGCCTGCGCACCCAAATCAGTCTTGC
>CACXDE010000040.1 GCA_902766305.1 uncultured Ruminococcus sp.
AGTAAAGGCAGATCCGGAAAAGCCCGAGCCTGAAACGGCAGTAAAGGCAGAACCCGAAAAGCCCGAGCCTGAAACGACTGTAAAATCGGAGCCGGAAAAGCCCGAACCTGAAACAGCTGTAAAAGCAGAACCGGAAAAGCCTGAACCTGAAACAGCAATAAAGGCAGAGCCGGAAAAGCCCGAGCCTGAAACAGCAGTAAAGGCAGAACCGGAAAAGCCCGAACCTGAAACGGCTGTAAAAGCAGAACCGGAAAAGCCCGAGCCTGAAACAGCTGTAAAAGCAGAACCGGAACAGTCCGTGCCTGAAAAGGCTGTAAAGGCAGAGGATGAAAAGACAAAAACTGATAAAGCTGTAAAAGCGGAAAAATCAAAGACATCTCCCGTAAGGGATCAGGATAAGAAACCAGCAGATGCAAAACCGCTCAATAAAAAGTCCAAAAAACAGAAATTTAATTTTGAACGTGATGCAGGTATTTTGTTTGAACACCCGACAAAGAAACCCGTACCGCCTGCTGTGCCGAAAACCGGCTATATGACGGTTATCCCAAGTCTTGAAAGCGTGAATGCTGACGAGTATAACAAAATGTTTGAAAAGTATTTAAGCGGCGAGGCAGAAGTGCCGTCGTTGAAGAAAGAAATCGTTGAGGAGTCAGTACAGAAGGCTGATATCAGTGCCGGAGTTTCGGACAATATAATAAAGCCTGAGAAAGCTGTAAAAACAAAGACAGCTTTTAACGATAAGACATCTGTAATCAGCGAGGATAATGTAGAAGATCTTTTTGACGATGATGATTCTGATGAAGGTGGAGTAACGCTTAAATCACTTGAAGTCAAGCCTGATGAGGGCATAGGAACAAAACTCAAAAAATCATTCGGCAAGCTTTTTACTGCCGAAGATGATGAAGAATAATTAGGAGGATGAAAATGACGGACATACTTATCAAAAATGTTTATATCATTGACCCTGACAACAGTACAGACGGTCTTGGTGATATATTCATCAAAAACGGAGTTTTTGCTGATCCGGAAACAGCAGAAGGAAATGTAGAAATAATAAACGGCTCAGGTATGAAGGCAGCCCCCGGACTTGTGGATCTTCATGTACATCTCAGAGATCCCGGTCAGACAGACAAGGAAGATATTATCAGCGGATGCAGGGCAGCGGCAGCAGGCGGAGTAACCAGTCTGCTTGCAATGCCTAATACCGATCCTGCTGCGGACGATCCGGAAATAATAAAGTATGTGAAGGAAAAAGCAAAGGACGCTGACGCACGTGTATATGTTGTCGCTTCAATAACAAAGGGACTTCAGGGACGCGAGGCAACAGATGTTGACGAGCTTTATAAAGCCGGTGCTGATGCACTGTCTGATGACGGAAAGCCTGTACTTGATACATCAATAATGGCAGAAGCTATGAAAAGTGCTGCAAGATTGGGTATACCTGTAATGGCACACTGTGAAGACCCATATCTTGCCGGCGGAAAGGTCAATGAGGGCGAGATATCAGAAAAGCTTGGTGTAAAGGGTATGCCGGCAGCTGCCGAGGATGTCGGAACGGCAAGAGAAATCGCACTTGCAAGAGCTTATGATGTTCCTGTTCATATCTGTCATGTCAGCACAAAAACCTCTGTAGATATGATAAGAGAAGCAAAAAATTCCGGTGTTAAGGTAACAGCTGAGACAGCGCCGCATTATCTTATGCTGACAGAGGAAGAGCTTCTTAAAAAGGATGCAGATTACAGGATGAATCCGCCGCTCAGAACAGAGCAGGACAGACAGGCGCTTATTGAAGCACTCAAGGACGGTACTATAGATGCTATAGCCACAGACCATGCGCCGCATACACCTCTGGAAAAGGCTGACTTTGAGTCTGCTCCGAACGGTGCTATAGGTATGGAAACTTCATTTGCAGCAGCGTATACAGTGCTTGTAAAGGGCGGAGTTATGAGTGAATCCGAGCTTATCAGAAAAATGTCGTCAAATGCTGCAAGAATACTTGATATACCTGCCGGTACAATGTATATAGGTTCGCCGGCTGACCTGTTCCTGTATAAGGAAGAGGAATGGACTGTAGATCCGGATAAGCTTCACGGCAAGTCAAAAAATACACCGTTCAAGGGTATAACAATGGCTGCAAAGGTAAAAATGACTATATGCAGCGGAAGAGTTGTTTATAGAGACGAATGATGAAGCGGAGATATTATCCCTTCCGGTACATGATAAAAACGGAGGAATGAAATATGTCGTTTGACAGACTTGTTAATAAAATAATCGAAAAGCAGAATCCTACAGTTGCCGGTCTTGATCCGAAGCTGGATTACATTCCGGGATATATAAAGGATGCGGCCTTTGCAAAATACGGTAAGACTTTAGAGGGTGCCGCTGAGGCATTGTACGAATTTAATAAAGGTCTTATTGACGCACTTTATGATATTGTTCCGGCTGTTAAGCCGCAGGCAGCGTATTATGAAATGTACGGCTGGCAGGGTGTAAGAATACTTGAAAGAACGATCTCTTATGCAAAGCAGAAGGGTATGTTTGTAGTTACAGACGGAAAAAGAAATGATATAGGTGCTACAATGCAGGCTTATACAAAAGCGCATATCGGTACTACTGATATATGCGGAAAGGATGTAGAAGCCTTTGGTGCAGATGCGCTTACAGTAAACGGTTATCTTGGGACTGACGGTATAGTGCCCCTGCTTGAAGTATGCAAGGAGAAGGATAAGGGCATATTTGTTCTTGTCAAAACATCAAATCCGTCTTCCGGAGAGCTTCAGGACAGAAAGCTTGACGATGGTCTTACAGTATACCGCACTATGGGAAATATGTGTGAGGATTGGGGAAAGACCGATATCGGAGAGAGCGGTTATTCCTGTGTCGGCGCAGTAGTCGGCGCAACGTATCCGGAGCAGCTCAGTGAACTCAGGGCAGCACTGCCGCATACATTTTTCCTTGTTCCGGGTTACGGCGCACAGGGCGGCGGCGCAAAGGATGTTGCCGGTGCTTTTGATGAAAACGGTCTTGGCGCAATAATAAATTCTTCAAGAGGCATTATGTGTGCATGGAAAAAAGAAGGCTGCGCTGAACAGGATTATGCACAGGCTGCAAGAAGAGAGGCTCTGCGCATGAAAGAAGAAATTGTTTCATTTATCGGAAAGATCGGTAATGACTGATCTTTCCGAAAACGGAGGAATATATGAAAAAAACAGCAATAGCAACAGACAGCAACAGCGGTATAATTCCGCAGGAAGCACAGGATATGGGAATTTTTATGATGCCTATGAGCTTCAACGTAAACGGCAGGGATTATACCGAAAATGTAGATATTACATATAAAGAATTTTACCGGTATCTTGCAGACAGCAAAACTCAGGTATCAACTACACAGCCCTCTCCCGGACAGCTGATGGAGATGTGGGACAGTATTCTTAAAGATCATGATGAAATAGTGTACATACCTATGTCGTCCGGACTATCAAGCTCATGCCAGACGGCAAAAATGCTTGCTGCAAGCGATTATGCTGGAAAGGTTTTTGTTGTGGACAACAGAAGAATTTCAGTAACTCAGTATCAGTCCGTTGCTGACGCAAAGGCTATGGCGGATGATGGTCAGGACGCTGAAACAATAGCTAAAAAGCTTGAAGAGGATGCCGGAGAGTCCAGCATTTATATCATGGTCAATAAGCTTACATATCTGAAAAGAGGCGGCAGAGTTACTGCGGCAGGTGCTCTTATAGCAAATGTTATGAACCTTAAGCCTGTACTCCAGATACAGGGCGCAAAGCTTGACGCATATGCAAAGTCAAGAGGTACAAAAACTGCCCGAAAGACTATGATAGAAGCAATGAAGAAGGAATTTGAAGTAAGGTTCAAGGATGAGATCCAGAAGGGCAATATGACGCTCCACGCTTCATATTCAGACATGAAGCTTTTTGAGATCGAAACATGGATAAACGAGATATCAGAGGCCTTCCCTGGATTTGAAATACACGCAGCGCCTCTTTCTCTGAGCATAGGATGTCATATCGGTCCGGGATCGCTTGCTATAGCCTGCGCAAAGAGAACCCGGTAATATCGGAAATATAATTCAGTTTTAAGTTATAAGTTATAAGTTAGTTAACCCTATATTAACTGACAACTTACGACTTACAACTGATAACTGTTAATAAAGATCCTTAGATTCACTCATGGTGAAATCAGGACAAGATATTTATCGTTCACTATAAATCTAATTTTATCATATGTTTGTTAAGTAAAGTCAGGAGGAAAAAGGATGAGTGTTCAGTCAAAGATTGACGGTCTTATGGCAGCCCGTGAACAGATAAGCACTTCAAAAGCTTATCAGAGACTTGCGGCACTGTTTGATGAGGGCGTGTTTACGGAGATCGATGCTTTTGCCAGATCAGAAGAGGGATATGCGGAGATAGTTGCCGGATGCGGCAGTATCTGCGGTACGGGTGTGTATGCGTATGCTCAGAACCCTGATACGGCAGGCGGCGCTATGTCAAAGGCACAGGCTGCGAAAATCAGAAAGCTGTATGATCTCGCATTAAAGACAGGAAAACCGGTTGTAAGTATTTTTGACTCTATAGGCGGAAGAATATCACAGGGAAGCGACCTTTTAGGCGCATATGGCGATGTTCTCAGATACAGCTCAAATTTATCAGGAGTAGTACCTCAGATATCTCTTGTTCTGGGTAATTGCTGCGGAACTCAGGCGCTTATTGCTGTAAGCGGCGACATAGTAGTAATGTCAAGGGATGCAAAGCTGACTCTGAATACTGACGGCAGCGAAGCTTCGGCAGAGGAAAATGCTGCAAGCGGTGTTGTACACATTGTAGAGGACAGTGAAGAAAAAGCAATAGAAAAGACAAGAAGGATAGCGGCTATGCTTCCTTCAAATAATCTGGATTTTGCCGGAACAGTAGAGTTTGACGATGCAAAGGAAGACAGCAGCGATGTTGTCGATAAGATCGTTGACGGAGGAAGCGGTATTGAGCTTCAGTCCTCTTTCGGAAAAGCTTTAAAGACAGTTTTAGCTACAATAGAGGGTGCAAGCGTCGGCGTAATAGCTTCGGCAGAAAAGGTGATTGACGGTAAGGCTGCATCTAAGGCAGCACGTTTTATACGTTTCTGTGACGCATTCGGCATTCCAGTTGTTACTCTGCTTGACGCTGAAAAGTTCGGCTGCATAAAGTCTGCTTCAAAGCTTGCCGGCGCATATGCTGAGGCTACAACTGCAAAGGTAACTGTCATCACAGGAGACGCATATGGTGCAGTATACATTGCTGCTGCGGGGACTGGTGCGGCTGCTGATATGACGTTTGCGTGGGCAGACGCAAGTATTTCGGCACTTTCACCGGAGGCTGCTGCCGTTATCGCTTTGGGTGATGACTTCGGCGGAAAGCTTAAAGGCGCAAAGGATCCGAAAAAGGCAAGGGCTGATGTTGTCGCACAGTTTAAGGCTGAAAATCTCACCGCTGAAAAAGCTGCTGCCGACGGATATGTTCAGGATATTATCCTGCCGGAGGAGACAAGGGCAAAGCTTATTGCAGCTCTTGATATGCTTGCTGACAAGAGAGTATCAACTCTCCCGAAGAAGCATACTGTTACATGGTAAATAAAAAAGAAGACCGGCAGGAATAATACCGGACTTCAGGAATTTGTAAATATAGATTCTGTATTCAGAAAGGAAAGATATTATGAAACATTTGAAGATCACCGTAAACGGTGTTGCGTACGATGTACAGGTAGAAGAGGCGGACGGCAGCGCAGTATCTGCACCGTCAGCTGCTCCGGCACCGGCTGCCAAGGCTGCACCGGCACCTAAAAAGGCAGCCGCTGCTGCAAGCGGCGACCCGATCAATTCTCCTATGCCGGGAACTATAGTTAACGTTCCTGTAAAGGCAGGTCAGGCTGTTAAGGCAGGCGATGTTCTCGTTATACTTGAAGCTATGAAAATGGAAAATGAGATCAAAGCGCCTAAGGATGGTACAGTTACTTCTGTTAATGTAAACAAGGGTGAATCCGTTAATACAGGCACACTGCTTGTAACGCTTGCATAAAGAAAGGGGAAAGCCCTATGGCTAAAAAGAAAATACAGATAACAGAAACAGTTCTGCGTGACGCTCATCAGTCGCTTATTGCTACAAGAATGCCGCTTAGCGATATGATTCCGATACTTGAAAAGCTTGATAAGGTCGGATTCTACTCACTGGAATGCTGGGGCGGCGCAACATTTGATTCATGTATCCGCTTCCTTGACGAAGACCCGTGGGAAAGACTGCGCACACTGAGAAAATACTGCCCGAATACAAAGCTCCAGATGCTTTTCAGAGGGCAGAATATGCTTGGCTACCGTCATTATGCGGATGATGTACTTGAATATTTTGTACAGAGAAGTGTTGCAAACGGCATAGATGTTATAAGAATATTTGATGCTCTGAACGATATCAAGAACTTGCAGACAGCTATCAAGGCAGCAAAGGCGGCTAAGAAAGAAAACCCGAATGTTGAAGCACAGGTTGCTATGAGCTACACTACAGGTCCTGTATTTACGACTGAATATTATGTTGACTATGCAAAGCGTATACAGGAGGCCGGCGCTGATTCTATCTGCATAAAGGATATGGCAGCACTTCTGACACCATATTATACAGCAGAGCTTGTGGCTGCTATCAAAAAGGCAGTTGATATTCCTGTACAGCTGCATACGCATTATACATCCGGTCTTGCCTCCATGTGTCTTATGAAGGCAGTAGAGGCAGGCTGCGACAGGATAGATACGGCAATGTCTCCGCTTGCAAACGGTACATCTCACGCTCCTACTGAATCAATGGTAGCTGCGTTCAAGGATACCGATTATGATACAGGACTTGATCTTGTACAGCTGTCCGAAATAAGAGAGTATTTCATGAAGCTCCGCGAGAAATACATAAAGAGCGGGCTTCTTGATCCTAAGATGCTTGCTACAGATGCAAAGGCTCTTATTTATCAGGTTCCCGGCGGTATGCTTTCAAATCTCCTCAGCCAGCTCAAACAGGCCGGAAAGGAAGACCAGCTTACAGCCGTTCTTGAGGAAGTGCCGAGAGTACGTAAGGATGCCGGTTATCCGCCGCTTGTTACACCTACATCTCAGATAGTAGGCACACAGGCTGTATTCAATGTTATCCTTGGCGAAAGATACAAGATGTGCAACGACCAGTTCAAGGATCTTGTTGCCGGAAAATATGGTACAACTCCCGTTAAGATAGATCCGGAGTTCAGAAAAAAGATAATAGGCGATCAGAAGCCTGTTGAATGCCGTCCGGCTGATTTGCTTGAACCCGAGCTTGAAAAGCTCCGTGCTGAGATACCGGAATGGATAGAGCAGGAGGAAGATGTTCTCACATACGCTCAGTTCCCGAAGGTTGCGCCGGGATTCTTCAAGAAGCGCCGTGACAAGAAGATAGGTATAAACCCGGATGCAGATTTAAAGAACAAAATACATCCGGTATAATATACAATTAGTAATGTCGATCGGCTGTTATGTTGGGGCTGCCGCCCCAAACCCTGCCCGGACCTCGTTAGGGAACAAGTTCCCTGCACCCGTTAACTGTATATTGTATAAAATACAAAAGAAAAAAATTTAAAGTTTTAGGAAAAGGGTTTCCCCCAAAGAAGCCCAGCTAAAAAAATTGGATCTGCTGCATTAATTAAATGCGGCAGATCCTGATTTTTTTTCTCAGCTTCTGAGTGCTTGCTGAAGCCATACATATCCTGTGTCAATTGCATCGAAAAGAGACGGCTGTTCGATTGATTTTACAATAGCCTTATGGGGACTGACATTTATATCAGTATTCACGAGCTGTACAAAGGCTTTATCTGCAACCATAAGCTTTTTTACATCCTCACCATTTGCGTCCTTTTCGTTTACAGGCTCAAAGGGTTTCTTTGACCTTATCTGTATGCGAACCACGTAACTGTCCCTCATATCACCGTAGTAAAGAAGATCATCGCTCCTTACCAGCGGCTTGCCCTTATAACTGAAAAATCTGCTTTTATTCTCTGCCATAGCTGTAACCTCCTTAATAATTCACCTGACAGTCAGCACAAAACTAAAGCGACGGAAAAATCCGCCGCTTAACGTATAACATCAGACATCAAGATAATTCTTAAGCAATATCTCAAGCAGGTCATCCCTGTCGATCTTGCTGATCAGACTGCGGGCACTATTATACGTGGTGATATAGGTCGGGTCTTCTGACAAAATATAGCCTACCAGCTGATTGATAGGGTTGTAACCCTTTGAAACGAGGGCATTATAAACAGTTGTCAGTATTGCCTTAACGGACTCGTCACTGTTATCATTCAATGAAAATACGATAGTCTTATCTGTAGCTTCATTTCGCATCTATATCACCTCCAGAACAATACATTAATTGTATCATGTTTTTTATCAGATTACAAGCTTTTTTACAAATTATATAAGTTTTGCACAAGTCAAGGCTTGAAATTATATGAATTTTTACAGCTTAAAGTCTATGTTATGATTTTTTTATAAATACACCCATTGCAGCAAGACTGTCTGTGATCTTGTCTACAACATACTGAACCTCAGCGGATGAAAGAGTTCTGTCATTTGAACCGAACAGGAATCTTACCGTTATCCTGTGTATAAGCTCTGTGTCATAGGTATCAATGACGCTTACATTCCGGAGCAGATCTGTGTCAGCATTTTCCCAGCAGGCTCTGATATCGCTGAACAGTACGTCTTTTGGCATATCCATGCTCAGGTCGTACTCTATTGACGGATACTTTGAAGGCTCGTCATAAACCAGCTCCTTGCCCTTTGCGCCGGCAAACTTATCAACATCAATTTCTGCAAACACGATATTGCCCTTTTTGTCAATATTCTTTCCTACAGTCGGATGAACCATTCCGATAAATCCTACATCAGTACCATTTATAAGTATGCGGTTGTAGTTTACAGGATGCTCGTAAGAGTGTTCAGCCTGAGTTTTCAGGAAGGTAAGCTCACAGTGCTTTATATCATCTGTAAGTGAGGACAGAATATCACGCAGACGGAAGTACTGATCCTTTATGCTGTTTGTTTTGCTGAACAGTGTGATGCCCAGCATTTTGTTTTCTATGCAGAGATTGTTTTCGTCAACGCCGTTTACAACTCTGCCTATTTCAAAGATACCGAAATCATTTGAATATGAAACATTTGTGCGTACCTGACAAAGCTGTGTGGGTATCATTGACCTTCTCAGTGTTTCAATGTTGGGGTTAGTAGCATTTGCAAGCTTTATGTTATCCTCAACAGGAATGCCTATAGCCTTCATTTCATCATTATATGCCCATACATAAGAGTGTACCTCGTGCAGACTGAAACGCTTTACAAGGAGATCCTTTATCTTTTCTTCATCTGTTTTTACTTCTGTAGGTCTGACAGGATAGAGCGGTGAAAGAGCTGTATTTATCTCAAAGTTATCGTAGCCGTATATTCTTGTTATCTCTTCGATAATGTCGGCTTTCATAGTAACATCCTTGGTAATTCTCCATGAAGGAACATCGACCTTGAAATTATCTCCGTTTCTTTCAGCTTTGAATCCAAGTCCGGTAAGTGTTTTTACTATAGTATCGCCGTCAATTTTAATACCTGTGTATCTGTCTACATATGCCTGATCAAATTCTATTGAAACGGGCGGGAACTTGACAGCATATTCATCTGTAAGTGAAGATACGACCTTTGCGCCGCTGTCATATTTTTTCAGCAGATAGATAAATCTTCCTATAGCCGGAACTGTCATTTCAGGATCAAGACTTTTTTCGTAGCGCATTGAAGCGTCTGTCCTGTGTGAAAGCCTGACTGTAGATTTACGTATGCAGGCGGCATCAAAGTTTGCTGACTCAAGGGCAAGAGTAGTAGTGTCATCCTTTATTTCACTGTCAAAGCCGCCCATGATTCCGGCAATAGCAACAGGGGTATTGTCGTTGCATATCATAAGAGTGTTTTCGTCAATATTGCGTTCAACCTCGTCAAGGGTTGTGAATCTGAACGGCTCAGGGAAACGCTTTATCCTTATCTTGTCAACACGTCTTGCATCGAATGCGTGCATAGGCTGTCCCATTTCGAGCATGAGATAGTTTGTAAGGTCTGCAAGGAAGTTGATGGCCCTCATTCCGCAGTAGTAGAGTCTTATTCTTATATTGACAGGGCTTACATTGCGGCTGATATTTTCAACCTTGATACTGCTGTAGCGCTTGCAGAGATTGTCCTCTATTTTGAGATCGACAGGGGGAAGCTCTGAATATACTGTCAGATCGTCTGTTTCAAGATTTTTCAGCGGTCTTTCTGCGAGGGCGGCAAATTCTCTTGCAATACCGTAGTGTCCCCAGAGGTCAGGACGGTTAGTAAGAGACTTGTTATCGACTTCAAACACGATATCATCTATGTCATAAACGGACTTTATATCTGTGCCGTTTGGAATATCATCTGTTATCTCCATAATGCCGGAATGATCGTCAGACAGACCGATCTCGGACTCACTGCAGCACATACCGTATGACGTATATCCGGCAAGCTTCCTTGGAGAAATGGTTATATCACCAATCTGTGCGCCTATCTTTGCGAACGCAGTCTTCATGCCGACTCTGACATTAGGAGCGCCGCATACAACATCAGTAAGCTCCCCGTCTCCTGCATCCACTTTGAGAAGGTGGAGCTTTTTTGAATCAGGGTGTTCCTCAACGGATTTTATTTCAGCAACAACTACACCGCTGAGATCACGTCCCTTGAAAAATATCTCGTTTTCCACCTCGGCAGTGGAAAGAGAAAATCTGTGTATCAGGTCTACCTTATCAAGACCGTCAAGATCTACAAAATCGCAGATCCAATTCATTGATAAAAACATTTTTCTGTCCTCCCTTATTAATCATCCGTGAACTGTGACAGAACCTTAAGACTGCCGCTGTTCAGATCTCTTATATCCTTTATTCCGTATTTCATCATTGCAAGTCTTGTCAGACCAAGTCCGAACGCAAATCCGGTATATTCCTCAGGGTCAATACCGCCCTCAGTCAGAACATTGGGATGTATCATGCCGCAGGGGCACAGCTCCAGCCATCCGCTGTGCTTGCAGGAGGGACAGCCCTTTCCGCCGCAGATAAGACAGCTGATATCAAGCTCGAAGCCGGGTTCGACGAAGGGGAAGAAGCCGGGGCGCAGACGTACCTTTATATCCTTGCGGAAAACCTCGGACAGCATTGTCTTCATGAAATAGATCAGGTTTGAAATGGATATATTCTTATCAACCATCATTCCTTCCATCTGGAAGAAGGTATTCTCATGGCTTGCGTCCGTTGCTTCATTTCGGAAGCATCTGCCGGGGAAGATTGCCTTTATCGGTACGCCGTTTTCTTTAAGCGCCGGACCATACTTTCTCAGAATAGCATTCTGTGCGGCAGAGGTCTGTGATTTCAGAAGCTGACCGTTTTCAAGATAATAGGTATCCTGCATATCTCTTGCCGGGTGGTGCTTGGGAATATTTACGGCTTCAAAGCATTCATAGTCCGTAACGACCTCCGGATAATCCTCTACAGTGAATCCCATTGACTTGAAAATGTTTTCGCACTGTCTCTGTACAAGCGTTATAGGATGATATGAACCCATATTTTTTGCAGCAGGGGCTGTTATATCGAAGGAGGGCATAGAGGCTATTTCCATCTCGACCTGATGGCGTCTGAGCTCCTCTGTTTTTTCCTCGATCTTAGTCATAGCAGCTTCTTTCAGCTTATTGACATCAGCACCGAAGGCTTTTCTCTGATCTGCTGCAAGCTCCTTCATACCCTTCATCAAAGCAGTGATACTGCCTTTTTTTCCAAGATATGCTACTCTGATCTTATCAATTTCTGCAAGATCGGATATCCCGGACAATTCTTTTTCCATTTTTTCCTTCAGACTTAAAATTCTTTCATCCACTTTTTATACCTCCTGGATATAGCGTTTAGTTGTCGGTGCTAAGTATTGGTTATTAAACAGGGCATGACCAGGCATGAAAAATCCCTGTACAGCCCTTCAGCCGTACAGGGACGAAAATACATTTCCGCGGTACCACCCTGATTTTTGCAAACGATGCAAACACTCTTCGGGACTGTAACGGAAGTCCGCCGTCACAGCCTACAGTCAAAAAAGAGTTCAGCCGTGCCGCTCGGAAGGGAACTTCAACACCGCTTTTACATCCGTCTTTCAGCCGGGGACAGACTCTCTGGGGTAATGCACAGTGTTTACTTTCCTTCGTCAGTGCGTGTATCAATATTTTAGCACATAATTTTTGATTTTTCAAGCAATAATAATAGTATAGATCGGATTTATTGAAAATTACGTTGATATTTCGTTTTTTTTGTGCTATAATTTACAAATAGTCCATAATTGCTGTGAAAGGAAGTTAATGAAAATGGGAAAATTAATGGATGTAGGTACTATGGAAAACTACTATGAACAGATAGTAGTAAAAAAAATGGCACAGAGTAAAAAGATAATGATAGTTATAGGTTTTATTATGCTGGTGCTTGTTATAGTAGTTTCTATAGCTTTTTCGGCTGCCATACCGCCGCTGACGGTTGTTGCTGTTGCTGCTTTTATAGGCTGCGGGTATCTTATATATCATATCATATCAAACCTCAAGGTTGAATATGAGTATACATTTGTCGGCGGCGAAATGCGTGTGGAGAGAATAAAAAGACAGATAAAAAGAAAAAAGGTATGCGCCTTTGACGTGAAAGCTGTGGACGATCTTGGAAAGTACAATAATCCGGAAACAGGTGAGAGAAATGTCGACATAAAAAAGCATGAGCTTGTTCTGAGGGCAGAAAGCGATGATATGAACCCTGACACATATTATGTGGTTATTCATGACAAGATCAGACATAAGCCGGCTGTACTTATTTTCAATCCGGATAAGACCACTCTTGAAAAGATACGTCCCTTCCTGTCTATAGCTTTGAAGAAGAAATTCCTCAACATACAGAATGACGAAAAAAAGGCACAAAGCAAGACTGAAACCAAGAAAGAGGCATGATATTGTGGATAATGAGCTTACAACCCTTTGTTATATAGAAAAGGATGGAAAATATCTGATGCTTCACCGCACAAAGAAGCAGAGTGATCCAAACCGTGATCTTTGGATGGGAGTGGGCGGTCATTTTGAGAAGGGTGAAAGTCCGGAGGACTGTGTTGTCAGAGAAGTGCGTGAGGAAACAGGTTTTGAACTGACAGACTATAAGCTCCGCGGGGTTGTCAGCTTTTCTGACAACGATTGGTACGAATATATGTTCCTGTACAGTGCGCAGGGATTCAAGGGTGAAATGATTCAATGCAATGAGGGCGACCTTGAATGGATAGACAAAGAAAGCGCTGTCCGTGATCTTCCGATATGGGAAGGCGACAGGATATTTCTCAGACTGATGAATGAGGGCAGACCCTTCTTCTCGTTAAAGCTCCGATACGAAAACAAGATTCTGAAAAGAGTTGTCCTTGACGGGAAGGAATGGGACGAGCAGGCTGTTCGGGCGGCAGTTTCATAAATTAAAACGTAACATTGTGGAATTTTTCTGGGGGACCCCCTTTGTTTGAAAATAAAGGGTTATCCCCCAGACCCCTTTCCTAAAAAACTGATTTTTATAGTTTAAAAAGAATACAATAAATGGGTGCAGGGAACTTGTTCCCTGCCGAGGTCCGGGCGAGAAGCCGGGGCAGGGGTTGGGGCGGCAGCCCCAACTCATCAATCGATTAAATGAGAACAGAATAAATAATAATTCCTTCCCTGCTCTGAGAAGCCGGGAAGGAATTTTATATATTTTACTTTTCAGCGGCGCTGTTATCAGCTGCGTTGTAGCTGTCAAGTTCGCTGTATATATTGTTGAACATTGTGTCTCTGTCCAGTCCGAACATTTTGCTGAAGCTTTCAATAAAGCCAATGTTTGTTGTTTTATCTGTTTCAACAACTACTCCGTTCGGGAGAAGTGCATACGCTGATACTGTGTTTTCATCCACTCTGAATTTTCCGTCTGCAACACCGTCTTTTTCATCTTCTGTAAAGAGCATATTCTGTGTGCCGACATTATCCGTCATGCAGAGCCATTTTTCACCGTCTATCTCCTTAAATTCGGAAACAGTTGACTTGTCTATATCAGTGTAGAGGTTGAGTGTTGGGTTCGGGTCAGTGGATGCAAGGAAATATTCATCATGATCTACAAAATAAAGCTTGTTGTTTTCCCTGTCGAAATCTCCGTATATCCACACTGTATATTGTGTGTCATTATCTATCAGTTCCCACATACGTGTGCCGGTTCTGAAATCGACATATCTTGCCTTTTTTTCTACACCGTTAAACATAACGGTATCATACTCTATTCTTGATGCGGATACAGCTATAGTTCCTGCCATTACAAGAATTACTGCTGCTGCGACTGCGCAGATCACCTTTGTAATCTTTCTTTTTGTCTGTTTTTTAGCTGTCATATTCAATATCCTGTTTCTGAGTTCGTCACTTGCGTGAACATTGCCGTATGTTTCTCTGTAAAGCCTGCTGATTCTGCTGTCCAGTGCTGTCATAATTATTCCTCCCCAAGTAATACCTTCATTTTATCTCTTGCACGTTTAAGTCTGACCTGAACATTCGATTCGCTGATATCAAGTATCATCGAAATTTCTTTAACGCTGTACTGTTCGTAGTAATACAGGTGAATTACTGTTCTGTAGTTCTGCGGAAGTTTTTCGAGCGCTTCCTTTAGTTCCTCATGCGTTTCATCTCTGTAGGACGGGTCTGTTTCCAGATCGTCAAACGAAACCTTGTTCCTGTTCCAGAATGATCTCCAGACGTTTTTGCATTCATTCAGTGCAACTCTTATGAGCCAACGTTTTATATGCGCGTCGTCCTTGAACTGATCTGCCTTTGAACTCAGCAGCTTCAGAAAAGCATTCTGTACTGCGTCTTCTGTTGTTTCTTTATTGTTGCAGCAGCAATAAACTGTGCGGTAAACGTCATCTAAGTAAGCTTCGGCGATTCGGTGATATTCATTTGGATCCATTTTTTTACCTCCTTGTCCGGGGCTTTGTCCGCCCTGAAAGACCTTTCACTTATATAACGATTCAGCAGGCGGAAATATTACACTTGAATTTAAAAATATTTTATTTTTTAGCCAAAAAATAATAGAAATGCGAAAATCAAAAGTTTTTGGAAAGGGGTACGGGGGATAACCCTTTTTCAAAAGGGTTTCCCCCGGAGAATTTTCCATTTTTATCTATTGTAAATCAATAACAAAGATCATCAAAATAAAATAGTCTATCTGCCATTAGACAGATAGACCAAAGATATGATGTAAAAAAGTTTTAGTATCAGTAGAGAGGGAATCTCTTGCAGATATCATCTACACCGGCTAAAATTGCGTCCTTGTTGTTGTCAAAATCGTTGAGAGCAAGAGCAATGTATTCTGCGATCTTGTCCATTTCAGCTACACCCATACCTCTTGTGGTGACAGCTGCTGTGCCAAGACGTACACCGCTTGTGACGAAGGGGCTTCTCTTTTCGTTCGGAACAGTGTTCTTGTTAGCTGTTATGCGAACCTCGTCAAGACGATGCTCCAGCTCCTTGCCGGTAACTTCACTGTCGGTAAGGTCAAGCAGCATAACATGGTTGTCTGTGCCGCCGGAAACAAGCTTGCATCCTCTGCTTGTAAGACCGTCTGCCATAGCCTTTGCGTTCTTTACAATATTTTCGCCGTAGGTCTTGAACTCAGGCTTGAGGGCCTCACCGAAGCATACAGCCTTTGCAGCGATAACGTGCATGAGCGGACCGCCCTGTGTGCCGGGGAATACAGCCTTGTTTATGCCCTTTGCTAGGTCTTCATCATTTGTAAGGATAAGACCGCCTCTCGGTCCTCTGAGAGTCTTATGGGTTGTAGTGGTTGTGAAATGAGCATAGGGAACGGGATTGGGATGTACACCTGCTGCAACAAGTCCTG
>CACXDE010000041.1 GCA_902766305.1 uncultured Ruminococcus sp.
GATGATAGAAGCAAATAATACTATTACGACATTTTCAACATATGAGGACTATGACAATTTCAAGCCCGGACAGATAGTAACAGGTGTCATAAAGGATTATGCTTTCAGCCTGACAGAAAATGTTGATGAAGATCTGGGCAATGGATCTCTCATACTTTATTTTGCAAAATCTTCTACAGGCAAGATAATGCTGTTCAGGGCAAGGGTAGATTCTGATATGTCTGAGTTAATGAGCAAGCTTCATAAAAAAGAGATAGATGAGGTGTACTACAAGGGTACAGTAAAAACTATGACTGATAGATATTCCCAGGCTCTCAGACAGGATCTGTTTTTTAAGCAGTTTGATAAAGAATTTGATATAAAAATGACTGATAAGGATACCTTCCTGGAACTGATGATAGATATGTCTCCGACGAATGCAGGGTATTCTCAAAAAGCTATAATTGCGACATTTGTCGGTGCGGCACTGGTATTTCTTGCCGCTATTCTGGTAATGCTGAAACCTATCAAGGACGCATATATATCTGTTTTGTCGGAAAAAGGCGGTTATCTAAATAAGCCTGTTGTGGAAAAGGATGATCTTGTTTTTGAGCTTCAGGGCTTTTACGAAGGTGAAGAACAGAAGAATGATGACTTTTTTGTAAATACAGATTATAATATAAGAGATTACGGTGTAAACAAAGATAACGACAGTCCGGCTGACAAATCTCAGCTTCCTACAAGTAAGGATGACCCGGCAATGAACAGGGGAGAAAACGGAGAAGCACTTTTCTATACAGGAGAAGTAAATGAAGAAGGAAACTTCTATGTCAGCAGCAAGCGTGAAGCAACTACCGAATTTGGAAAGGAAACGCTTAATAAAAGGTATTGACGCCGGAAAAACCGAAAGAAGGAAAATAGATGAAGACGCTGTTACTCAGTGCAGATGAAACAGAAAAGGCAGCCCGGATAATACTTGACGGGGGAATTGTTGCTATGCCGACAGAGACAGTATATGGTCTTGCGGCAGATGCACTAAACGGAAAAGCTGTGGCTAAGATATTTGAGGCAAAGGGGCGGCCTATGGATAATCCGCTTATTGTGCATATATCTGATATTTCACAGATAAAGCCCCTTGTAAGAGAATTTCCCGAAAAAGCACGGCTTCTTGCGGAAAAATTCTGGCCCGGTCCGCTGACAATAATTCTTCCTAAGTCTGATATGATACCGGATGAAGTCAGTGCAGGACTGGATACGGTCGCTGTCAGATTTCCGTCACACCCTGTGGCTCAGGCACTGATATCTGTTTCCTGTCCTCTGGCTGCTCCTTCTGCGAATTTATCAGGCAGTCCCAGTCCTACATCAGCACAGCATGTTATAAGAGATATGGACGGAAGGATAGACGCAATAATAGACGGCGGCAGCTGTGATATCGGAGTTGAATCTACTGTAATTACTCTTGCTGAAGATGTGCCGAGGATACTTCGTCCCGGAGGAGTGACAGCGGAAGAAATATATGCTGTTATAGGCGAAATTGAAATAGACAGGGCTGTAACTGAACCGCTGGCTGAGGGACAGAAGGTATCCAGCCCCGGGATGAAATATAAGCATTATGCGCCGAAGGCACGGGTCATACTTCTGGAGGGCGGCAGAGAGAAATTTGCTGAATATATCAGGCTCAACAGTGATGACAAAACAGGAGTTTTATGCTATAATGAAGAGAAGGATATATTTTCCTGTATATGTATACCTATAGGATATGAAAATGATTTCAGGTCTTATGCAAGGAAAATGTTTTCGGCACTCAGAGAGGCTGACGATAAGGGATGCAGAATAGTTTATGCTCATTGTCCTTCTAAGGAAGGAATGGGACTTGCTGTTTATAACAGGATGATACGCGCGTCTGGTTTCAGGGTGATAAGGCTATGAAAAAAACTATAGTTGTGGGCATTACAGGTCAGACGGGCGCAGGTAAAAGTACAATATGCAGTATTCTCAAAGAAAAGGGCGCTGCTGTTATAGATGCAGATAGGGTCGCAAGAGAAATAGTGAAGCCCGGAAGTCCGGCACTGAAAGAGCTTGCAGAAATTTTCGGAGCGGATATTATTGATGAAAACGGTGTGCTTATCCGAAGAAGGCTTGCTGAAAGGGCTTTTGCTGACAGGAAATCGACCGACAGACTGAATGCGGTAACTCATCCATATATTATATCAAAAACAAAGGAATATATAGAGAATTTCAGGAATAAACATTATAATGTAATAGTATTTGACGCCCCCCAGCTTTTTGAGAGCGGCGGCGATGCAATGTGTGACAGAATAATAGCAGTGACAGCGCCTGAGGAGATAAGAAAAAAGCGTATAATGGAACGTGATAAACTGGATGAAAAGCAGGCGGTGCTGAGAATAAAGGCTCAGCATGATGTTTCGTATTATACAAGCAGAGCGGATATTATCATAGAGGGTACGCTGTCCCGTGAAATATTGATGAAAGAATTGTCGGACTATATCGGGATCTGAGACTGATTATTAACAGGGAGATTTTTATGAGCGGCAGGAATAGTAAAGTAACAAAAGTGTCTGATATACCAAGAAAAGTACCTGTAAAAGCAGTCAAGGTACATAGAAAGGAAAACAATTTCAGAAAGCTTTTCATGGTTGTGATATGTCTTTCAGCAGTGTTTGGCGGTGTTTTTCTTGCAGCACTTGGTCTTAAGACAGCTCATGATAAATATGTATATTCAAGTTATCCTATGAAATTCCATAACGAAGTTGAACAGGCTTCAAAAAAATATGGAGTTGACAAATTTCTTATCTATGGGGTAATAAAGACGGAGAGTAATTTTGATCCTACAGCTGTATCTGGTGCAGGCGCTATAGGTCTTATGCAGATAATGCCCGATAGCTTTGAATGGATACAGACATATTATGTTGATGAAGAATATGAAGATTATACAGTAGGTGATCTTGTCAATGCGGAGATCAATATAGATTATGGAACACACCTTCTTAAGCTTATGCTTGAACAGTTTGACGGAGTGGAAGCTACAGCGCTTTGTGCGTATAATGCCGGACCGGGAAATGTTGAAAGCTGGCTTCATAATAAGGAGTATTCCGATGACGGAAAAACTATAAAGAAAGCACCGATAGGCGAAACAGACGAATACTGGAAAAAGGTGCTGAGAAATAAAAGCATATTCCAGAAGCTGTATAATGAAATGGACAGCGGCGGAGGTATACCGATAGATCCGGCAGATATTGATCCGGATAATTTTAGTTTGGAATAGAATGCTGATATTGTGATAAAAGAAAGGACGATTATTATGCCGGAAAATAAGGAAAAAACACAGGCAGCGCTCATGAAAGAAAAGCTGTTTATGAACAGAAAAAACGGCTGCCGAAAAATAAGCTCGGAGGAATTGAAGAAGGCGGACGAGTTCTGCGAGGAATATAAGAATTTTCTTGACCATGCAAAAGTAGAAAGAGAAGCAGTAGGATATGCTCTTGACGCTGCGAAAATAGCCGGTTTTACAGAATACGATCCCTCAAGGACATACAGATCAGGAGATAAGGTATATGTTAATAACAGAGGAAAGGCTGTTATGTTAGCTGTCATTGGAAAAAAAGGTACTCATGATGGTGTGAGGCTTGGTATAGCTCATATTGATTCTCCAAGACTTGATCTTAAACCAAATCCGCTTTATGAAAGCAATGATCTTGCGCTTTTCAAGACGCACTATTACGGCGGTATAAAAAAATATCAGTGGCCGACTGTACCGCTTGCTCTTCATGGTATTGCTGCATTGAAGGACGGCAGTGTTATTGATATTCAGATAGGCGAGGATGACAGTGATCCGTGCTTCTGTGTAACAGACCTTCTCCCCCACCTTGCAGTTGAACAGATGTCACAGGTTATGACAAAGGCATTTAACGGAGAGCATCTCAATGTCCTTGTCGGCAGCAGACCGTTCAATGAGGATGAGGAAAGCGAAAGCGTAAAGATAAATGTACTGAATATCCTTTTTGAAAAATATGGTATAAAAGAAGAAGACTTTCTTTCGGCAGATCTTCAGATGGTGCCGGCATTCAAGGCAAGGGATCTCGGCTTTGACAGAAGCATGATAGGCGCATACGGACATGATGATAAGGTTTGCGCATATCCGGCACTTATGGCTGCAATAGATACAGAAACTCCTGAGAGAACTGTTATCACAGTGCTTACGGACAGAGAAGAAATAGGCAGCGACGGCAATACAGGAATGAAGTCAACATACCTTGTTGATTTTATAGCAGACCTTGCAGAAGCTGACGGCGAAAGGACAAGGCACGTTATGAGAAAAACTACCTGTCTGTCAGCTGATGTAAATGCTGCTTTTGATCCTACGTATGCGTCTGCTTTTGAAGCAGCAAATTCATGCTTTATAAATAACGGTGCAGTAATAACAAAGTATACGGGCAGCGGCGGAAAATATTCCACATCTGATGCCGGCGCAGAATATATGGCAAGCGTGAGGAAGATACTTGATGACGCCGGTGTTCTGTGGCAGACGGGCGAGCTTGGAAAGGTTGACGGCGGCGGCGGCGGAACAATTGCAAAATTTGTTGCGAATCTTAATGCTGATGTTGTCGATCTTGGTGTACCTGTACTTTCAATGCACGCTCCTATGGAAGTAGTATCAAAAATTGATGTATACATGACATACAGAGCATTGTATGAATTTTACAACAGCTGAAATAAAGGCAGGATGCTTGTTATTACAGCTTCTGTGATGGAAGATATTAAGTTATAAGATACAAGCTGTAAGCTGTTAAAAAACAAAATTATAGGATAAATTTCTGAAAAACCTTATTATCAAAAAAATCTATTGACAATTTTGATTTGTTGTATTATGATAACTCATGAGTGGATTTGTGTGATAACAGATCTGAGATTAACTAAATAATGTTTTTTGTATTGGAATATGATGCCGGCGGTTTGAACCGGTGATGAAATGAAGTTTATATACTCTATTTTTGAATCAGGAGTGTTGGGGTTTGGAAAAA
>CACXDE010000042.1 GCA_902766305.1 uncultured Ruminococcus sp.
TCTGCTTTCTCAGCATTGATGGATTCAAAAGTGATATATCCATACCATCAACAGATATCTTACCGCCTTCTGGGATGTAAAGCCTCTGTATCAGCTTGGAAATGGTACTTTTACCGGAGCCGCTTCGTCCGACTACTCCGACAACCGTGCCTTCGGATATCTCAAAGTTCATACCCTTGATAACTTCTGCTCCCTGTGGATCGTAACGGAAATGAACGTTGTTGAAAACGATCTTTCCTTTAAGTCTGGGCAGGCTTGTCTGTCCTGAATTCAGAACAGGCTCTGTTGCTGTATTAAAGATATCACCGATTCTCTTTACGGAAAGTGATGCCTGCTGATATTCCTGCCATAACTGCACAAGGCGCAGAACAGGACCGCTTACTCTGCCTGAGAGCATTCTGAAAGCAACAAGCTGTCCTACTGAAAAGTTGCCGTCCATAACTGCCTTTGCACCAAAGAAAAGTATAAGCAAATCGAATATTTTTTGAATGAACTGACCTGTTGTGCCTGCTGTAGCTGAAACCATTGAAGTCTTGTAGCTTGCCTTTACATAATCAGCCTGAAGATCGCCCCATTTTTTCTCAAAACTTGGTTCGAGAGCATAGGATTTTACTGTCTGAACACCTGTTATTGATTCTACAAGGAAAGACTGGGTATTTGCACCTGTTCGGAATTTTTCATCAAGACGCTTTTTGAACAAAGGCGTGACAATGGCTGAAAGCAAAGCATATACAGGAATAGAGCATAATACAATGACTGTAAGCATTTTACTGTAAAGCATTAGCACAACTATGTATACAATAATGAACACAAGGTCTATCATCGATGAAAGAGGCGTTCCTGTCAGAAAACTTCTTATACTGTCAAGCTCACGTACTCTGGCAACTGTTTCACCAACTCGCCTTGACTCAAAGTATTTCAGTGGAAGCGCAAACAAATGCTTGAACAGTCTGTAACTGAGTATAACGTCTATTCGGTTGGTCGTGTGCGTAAAAACATAATTTTTGGCAAGTCCGAGTATAAGCTCATAAATATATACTATTACAATGCCTGCCGTGAGAACGTTAAGTGTGGATATGCTTCTGTGTACGAGTACCTTGTCAACTACTACCTGTGTCATTACAGGAGTAAGTATACCGAGTATTTGTATGGTGAATACAGCTATAAGCACCTGTATAAATTGCTTTTTAAATCTCAGTATGGTCGGTATGAACCATTTGAAGCTGAATATAGCCTCCTGATCCGAAATTCCTTTTTTGTTTATTATTATCGCCGTACCATCCCAGAAAGTAACCAACTCTGCACGTGTCATGATATCCGGTGCTGTCTTATCCGGTCTTAAAACCATAAAACTGTCATCACGTGATTTTGCTATTATAAAAAATTCACCTTTGAAATCCCTGGCAATTATGGGTGAATTTACACCTTTAAGCTTATAGATATTAAGCTTGCAAAGCTTGGCTTTCATTTTCAGTTCCTTGGCTGACTGTATTATCTCAATTTCGCTGGTCTTTTTTCCCTGATCAAGAACAGTAAGATTTTCTGCCTGTTCCTTTGTGATCGGAACACCATGGAACTTCATAACTATCATAAAACAGGACAGTCCGCTGTCTTGTTTTTTTTCCATTTTTTCCCTCCGATTTACGCAAAAAGGTGCAGCAGTGTATTAGCACACTGCTGCACAAATATTAGAAAAATAGCTCTTTTTTGCGTTCTATATCACTGTAAATATGCTGTATTAATTACTGAGCTGAGCTTACAAGAAGCTGATCGAGAGCTGACGATTCTGATGTGATATCGTTGATCTTTATACCCTCAGATACCTTTGTATCCTCAGCAAATGCAGACATATTTTCAACAAGAAGCAATGCCTGAACATCTGTCAGATCAGATATTTCATTACTCTCCTCAGAAACGCTTGTGCTTTCAGCAACATCAGCGATTATTGTATTATCGTTGTCAGCAATAAGATCTGAAACAATTCCTTCCTCGCTATAAATATCATTGAGTGCATCAACACCTGATTCGAGAAGTGCTTCTTCCTTTGCCTTATCTACAACGCTCTGAATATTATCGAAATCAGCAAATCCGATGCTCTTTACAAGACCGCTTTCAAATTCGATGCTTTCAACTCTGTACCAGCTGTCTGAGTACTGCTTTACTATTCTTACAGTATCTCCGCTGTCACCAAGCTGAATTATCATGTCATTTCCGTCTCTTGTTACAGTAACATCTTCAGCTGTGATACCGGCACCGAATACGATCTTATCAGCCTTGGAATTTACTCCTTCCTCATTGATGATATCATTTCCGTCGCCCTTGTTGAATACATAGGTATCATTGCCATATCCGCCAAACAGGCTGTCATCGCCCTTGCCGCCGATAAGAGTATCATCACCGCTGTAGCCGTAAATCGAATCATCTGTCTTGTCACCAACGAGATTAGTATTTCTTGTACCATAGCCACTGTCATAATCGCCGAACTTGCCGCTGCCATTTATTGTAAGGCTTCCTGCATACAGTTCATCAGCTGTAATCTTCTGGCCGTCTGCAAATTCCAGTGTCTCTATTCTGTACCAGCTGTCAGTATACTGCTTGAACAGTCTTATGCTGTCTCCGCCAGCGATCTTGAGTACCATATCATTTCCGTCTCTTGTAACTTCAATATCCTCAGGAGTAATACCCTTACCGAAAAGTACACGGTCTTTCTTGGAATTTACGCCTTCTTCGTTGATAATATCAGCTCCGTCGCCCTTGTTGAATACATATGTATCATCGCCGTAGCCACCGAACAGA
>CACXDE010000043.1 GCA_902766305.1 uncultured Ruminococcus sp.
CTCTGCGACCTTTCTATGCTGAGCTTCTATCTTCGGCATATATGTCTTGCCCTGGAATATCTCGCAGGATGTTTCCTTGTCGGTGACAACACGGACATAGCCAATATGTTCAATATAACTGAAGCTCTGGTCGTCATAATTTTCCATACATTTCTGAAAAAGATAATTAAGCCTCTCCTGCTCGGATGTAAAATTAATCGAATTATTTTTACGCATAATAAACTATACTCCGTTTAATAATCATTTTTTTATCTTTCTCTGAGTCCCTTCGGATATTTGTTTTTAAGTCTTCCGCCGCTGCATTTTCCGAAACCAACGGCCATTCCCTCAACCGCAACAGCTGTATATCCGTTTTCTCCGTCACATTCTGTTTCCATACCGGACAAAAACTGCATTGTTCGCGGATCATCAAGTCTGAGATTCATTACCCTTCTGAACTCTGACGGCTTGCCTGTCACGAAAAGCGAATGCGCCGGTTCGACACGGTCCTTTACTATATCGCCGGCGTAAACGCCGAAACGCATTACCGGCAGCCTTTCCGGCAGCTGTATACCTGCTGGACGAAGGTAAATACTGTTTCCTGTTATTACTGTTTCCATATCGGGACGTTTAACAAAAATATCATCAAGAAATTTCTCTGCTATCTTCATTTTGTTCTTATCCGGTTTCATCTGTGAGGGCTGTCTGAAAGGGCTGCGGGGCTGATCTCCCTTTTTACGGAATTTAGCCGCAAAATGTCCCTCACCGCCCTCAAGAGGAGTAATCCTTACTGCATTTTGGAGTTCTGTTTCCCGGCCGAATGACCTTTCAATATCACAGGCTTCCATTTCAGGACAGCTTTCCAAAAACCGTTTCACTGTCATTTCATTTTCTTCCTCAGAAAATGTGCAGGTAGAGTATACCAATGTTCCGCCCGGTCCGAGTGCCCTGACAGCAGACAAAAGTATTGCAAGCTGTCTGTTTGCGCATGATACAACATGTTCCCTGCTCCACTGCAAAGCAGCGTCAGGATTTTTTCTGAACATTCCCTCACCTGAGCACGGCGCGTCAACAAGCACCTTATCAAACGCTCCTTCAATTTTCGGACACAGATCATCAGGAAAGCCGAACGACACAACACCGTTTCGTATTCCCATTCTTTCATGGTTTGACAGCAGGATATTCGCACGGCTCTTTACAGGCTCGTTTGACCAGATCAGACCCGTTTTGCCGAGAATAGACGCTATCTGAGCAGACTTTCCTCCGGGCGCTGCGCAAAGATCGAGGACATAATCGCCCTTCTTAACGTCCAGCAGCTCTACAGCTGAGGACGCTGACGGCTCCTGTACATAAAATGCGCCTGCATGATGAAGAGGTGAAGAACCTATACCGCTGACATCCGCCGGTATATAATATCCGTCTTTATAGAACGGTGATTTTTTCGTTTCAAAATTCAAAAGCGGCAAAAGCTTTTCCGGATCAGCTTTAAGCCTGTTAATACTTATGCCCCTGAAAGGCGGCATGGAAAAGCTTTCAAAATAAGCTCTGCTGTCTTCCTTTAATATTTTTTCAATTTCTTCAATATAATCCTGTTTAAATTCCATTTTTATTATCCGACTCCATTTTTAATTTGTAATGTATATTTCGTCTGCCTTCGGAAATACTACTTTCGGAACGCTTTTAAACCAGCATTCCAAAAATTGTTCAGGAACAGGAGTATTATCATGAGCAAGAACAAAACAAAAAAGGACACACAGAACTGCCGCAACGGCAGCTATGAAAACTGCGATCACAAGTCTTCACAGAACTGCGACCACAAATCAGCTGAAAACTGTGACCGCTGAATAAACGGCATTGTCACAGAGTTGTGCCGAAAAGCATAAATGCACCCGGCATAAGTGTTGACAAGGTATAGGTCTGGTAATCATCGGGCGATGCTGCGGTGATTATTTTAAAATCGCCTGTACAGAACTCAGTCATGAACTGCCGGCACATCCCGCAGGGCATACAATATTTGTCTCCTGCAAGGGGATTAACGGTTTTCGTGCTTGTTATGCAAATAGCGGTAAACTTCCTGTGACCTTTGCTTACAGCAGCAGCAAAAGCACTTCTCTCAGCACAGACGCCGACCGGAAAAGAGCTGTTCTCAACATTAACTCCAGTAAAAACAGTTCCGTCTTCTGTCAGAAGTGCTGCGCCTACATAATAGCCTGAATAAGGCGCATACGCATTTTTCTTCGCCTCAAAGGCTGAATCTATCAGATTTTTTATTTCCTGTTCATTCATTATACTAACCTCATTTATCTAAAACAATGTCCTTTGCCGATATCTTCCGACAAAGGACACAACTTCCGAACAGCCGTCCAAAGGACAACCATTCAGCCTATCATCTTTTCAATTGATGCCTTAGGTACTACGCCTATGGACGCATCGACACTTTTGCCGTCCTTGAAAAGCACCAGCATAGGAATGCTTTGTACACCAAACTTAATTGCAAGCTCGCCCTGCTGATCTACATTGACCTTGCCGACCTTTATTTCGGGATGCTCCTCAGCGATCTCATCGACAACGGGTGAAAGCATACGGCACGGACCGCACCATGCTGCCCAGAAGTCAATAAGAACCGGTTTGTCAGATCTGAGTACTTCTTTTTCAAAATTCTGTGATGTGATCTCGATTGTCATAAAAAACTCTCCTTACCAATTCAAAGCCAATAAACGGATATTCTTACTTTTTATGTTTTTTCTTTTTGCTTTTAGTTTTTTCTTCCGCCTCTTTAATGCGTTCCTCTTTCTTTATAGTTTCATTGAGAGTTACACTTTTTGAGTTTATCAGAGCCTTTACAAAATGAGGATGCTTTTCGGTAAATTCCGCCTCACATTCCGGATGACTGACAATATAATCCTCCTGCTGCTTGGCATATATTCCTGCCGCACTAAGACAGAAAAGCACGATGTATGTGAACACCGACAAAACAGCACCAATACCTATAGACGGATACACCACCACAAATATTATTCCTATGCAGACTATAGCTGAAATAACGGCATATATGTTTTTGAGATGACCCTTTTTGGCGAACGTAGCGATAAACACTCCGGCAACAGGCATAAGAACAAAAACATACATTACAAAGCCCGAAATAATTATACTGCTCATCTCATCCTTGGGAACATCGTTAAGCATACCGCCCAGCACGATCTGCAAAGCCGACTGCGACACCGTAACAAGCGCACACAGCTTATGCTGTGCAACAAGGGTAGCATTATTTACTGCTTTTATAGTATCAGCCGTATATGCAAGTCTGTCAAGTCCCTTTGACTTTTCTATCAGAGAAAAAATACGCTTTGTATCAATACCATTTGCAACATGATATTTCCAGTTAAACGAAGCTGACGGCAAAGCCATAGAATCCTCATATTTTTCCGTTTTGTTTCCGGAGGGTTTGAGAGAGTTCAGCGCTTCTTCCAGATCGTCAGCCGCCTTATCTATTTCCTGCTGAGAAGCATAAGTCATGCTTGCCGCAGACAGATCCATTCCGATGCTGAGATCATCCTTGATATACAGGGTAGTAGTGACAAGAGGATACGTGAGAAAATATATTGCCAGTACATACACCCATATCATACATATACGTATAATATTTGAAGGCGTCTGCAAAAGCTTTTTTCTCTTTTTTCTGCGGACATCTGAGGAAGGCTTCTGAGGATCGCTCATATTAGGGAATTTCTTTTCTTTTTCCATTTCCATGACCTTTCAGCAATCAGATATTGCCGAATTTTTCCTTATAATTATCTATAGCTTCCTGTATTATGCCAATCGCCTCGTCACGGCCCCTCACTTCATCCACAACAGTCTCCTTATTTTCAAGCGCCTTATATACTGAGAAGAAATGTATCATCTCATCAAAGATATGCTTAGGCAGCTCATGGATATCTGTGTATGAATTGTATGTGGGATCATCAAACGGAATAGCAATAACCTTATAGTCATTTCTGCCGTTGTCGAGCATTGTAATATATCCTATAGGGTAGCACTGTATCAGAGTCATAGGATAGATAGTTTCCGAACAAAGGACAAGTACATCCAGCGGATCAAGATCATCAGCATATGTACGGGGTATAAAACCGTAGTTTGCCGGATAGTGAGTAGACGTATACAGGATTCTGTCAAGCTTGAGGAAACCTGTCTGCTTGTCCATTTCATATTTTGCCTTGCTTCCCTTAGGAATTTCGATAACACACATAAAGTTATCGGGATTCACTCTTGACGAATCCATATCGTGCCATATATTCTGCATAAATTAACTCTCCTTAATTATTAGATTTTAAAAAAACATGGAGATAAGGGGAATCGAACCCCTGACCTTATGAATGCGAACCATACGCTCTACCATCTGAGCTATACCCCCATAAACTTCCCGGACACTATACTGTACATTATACAACATTATTTTGTTTTTTTCAATAGTTTTTCAGTCAACCAGCGTAATGCAGGACCCTTTATTTTTAATTTTTTTATACAAACTCCAATAATAATATGATTCAGACAGTATCATAATAATTTCATGCAGCTATAAAAACAAATAATTATCAATGTAATATTAGTTCTTGAAGTCAGCAAAGAATAATAGTATAATATACCTATGTAACCGTTCAGAGATCAGTTGTAAGTTATCAGTTATAAGTTATCAGTTATCAGCTGTAAGTCCAAAGTTCAAAGAAACTGGCTTACTAAATGAAATAAACTGACAATTTCCAACTGTCAACTGACGACTGTTAATAAAGATCCTTCGCTGCGCTCAGGATGACAGTAAGGGTAAGGTTTTAGGAACAAAAAGAAGAAAAAGCCTGATACATCAAGCTCTGAACTCTGCACTCTTAGCTCTGAGCTTAAAACTGATAACTTATAACTGTCAACTTTTAACTCTTAATTAAAAAGCAGACTAATGTAAAAAAAACTTCTGGAGGTGGTATTTATAGAAGACAGTATACTTGGAAATATACACAAGTTTTTCAAAAAGACTGATATGCTGTATTGGGTACTGACTCTGATAGCCTCAGTTTACGGCTGCTTTCTTATAGCAAGCCAGCAGCGAAACGGAGAAGTAAATTTTCTGCGCACTCAGATATTTGCCGTCGTGATCGGATATATTGCTGCGATGATAATTTCCGCTATTGATTACAGGTTTATTTCAAAATGCTGGTGGCTTATCACCGCAGTTGCCCTTGCGCTTACAATATCTGTTTTTTTCATAGGAATACAGGTTGCTGGTACAGATGATGTGGGATGGATAAGCCTGCCCGGCGGTATGACATTTCAGCCGTCAGAGCTTACAAAAATATGCTTTATTGTCACCTTTTCCACTCATATTTCTGCGCTTGAGGAAAAAGGAAAGCTCCAGACATTTTTAGGAACTTTGTCGCTTGTTCTTCATGCTGCTGTGCCTGTTGTGCTTATCCATATGCAGGGAGATGACGGCGCTGCTCTTGTTTTTGGCTGTATGTTTCTTATAATGACATTTGCAGCCGGAGTGCAGCTAAGATACTTCATTGTCTTCCTTGCATCGACTGCTGTTGCGATACCGTTCATATGGACGAATATGATGAATACTGACCAGAAAAACAGGATCGAGGTGCTTTTCGGCGGAAGCGACGAAATGCTCCAGACCTACGGCTGGCAGCAGTATCAGGGAAAGGTTTCTATTGCGTCCGGAGGTCTGACGGGCAAGGGTCTCTTTGAAGGTCCAAGAGTTGCCCGTGAAATGGTACCCTATCAGGAAAATGACTTTATATTTACTGTGGCAGGAGAAGAACTTGGGTTTATCGGATGTACGGCTATCCTGATTCTTTTTCTTATCATATTGTATGACACAATCCGGCTTTCCGGAAAGGCTGCTGACACACTGGGAAAGAATATTTGTATAGGCTTCTTTTCACTGCTTGCAACACAGGTTCTCATAAATCTGGGCATGGTTTTAGGACTTCTGCCGGTTGTGGGTATTACACTCCCGTTTTTCAGTTCGGGCGGTTCATCAGCTGCCTGTCTTTATATCGGGGTAGGTCTTGTTCAAAGCGTGTACGTGCATAGAGCCGGGAAAAATGATATCCAGATGAAGGTGGATATTAAAAAGCCAAAACGTAAAAAGCACCGCAAGCCAAGAAAAGCTAAAAGTACCGGCGCATATGACAAATCTCTGAAACCTCAGAAGAG
>CACXDE010000044.1 GCA_902766305.1 uncultured Ruminococcus sp.
AATGAGGTAGTCATAGCAAGCATTTACCTTTTCAGATACAGACATACTGTCATCCGTTGCTTCTGATATAAGATTGCCTACCATTTCATCAACTTCGTCATGACCTGTCATTACAGGAGAAAGTGACGCACTGTCAAGTATCTTGTTTGTTGCATCTACATCCGGATAAACTGCGCTGCCCTCACTTTTCAGTACTATTACCTCAAGGAAGTCGGAGATACCTTCCGGAGTTGTTATATAAACATCTGTAGTTCCTGCGCCGACAGCAGTTATTGTACCGAACATATCTACCTTTGCGACAGCCTGATTGCCGCTTGCATATTTCAGTTCCTTATCAGGTCTTGAATCTGCGTCAATATTATATTTTTCTCCTGAATAAAGCACAGCAACATTGTTAGTCATTCTTATTGAATCAGCTGTTGTATAAACAAGAGTTCTTCCGGAGGTATCGCTCCATGGAGTGCCGTCCTCAGCAGTTACATGTCCCCCAGTCGGAACGCCGTTATTGATCTCAGATGTATTCTGAGGTGCATTATTGCCGCTTGCCTGACCGCTTGTATTCTTTTCCTTTTCTTCTACCAGGATATAGCAGTAAGCCTGAAGACCGTTGTATGTTTCTGCTGTGATCCATGCTTCGCCGGCAGCCTTTGCTTCAAACTCAGCCTCACCGTTTGATTTTGTCATTTTAAGAACATAATCATTGCTGCATCTGTAGCTTATATCCATAGCGGCAGATCCTTCGCTGAGCTTACATGCAAGCTTGGATTTCTGTCCGACTTTAAGCTTTATTTCATTATCTTCAAAGAATATATAGTCAGGTGCATTTTTTACTGTTACCTTGCAGACAGACTGTTTGCCGTTGTATGTTTTTACAGTTATGTTTGCTGTTCCTGTTCCTTCGGCGGAAATATTTATTTTTCCATCATTAACAGTTATCTTTGCCACCTTATTATTTGAGGAAGTGTATTTGATATCACTTGCGGCACTGTCCTTCGGCAGTTCAGCAGTAAGCTCATAGCTTTCACCTGTACCAAGTGTAAGCGTTGGCTTTGATATCGTTACCTTTGTGGGAGCAGCCTTGACAGTGACAGTACAGTAGGCTTCCTGTCCGTTATAAAGCTTTACATGAACATATGCTGTACCGGTCTTGACAGCCTTGAACTGTCCTTCCCAGTCTGTTTTCATCATCTTGACTATTTCTTCATCGCTGCTGTCAAACTTGCGGACAGAGCTTGCTGTTCCTTCCGGCAGAACTGCGGGAAGCTTATAACTTTCTCCTACACCAAGTGTCAGTTCGGTGTTCTTGAAAGATACCCAATCAGGAGCTTCCTTTACTGTTACTGTACATTCGGCTGTGTTATTATCCTTGTCAGCAGCCTTTATAACAGCCTTTCCTGTATTATTCGCCTTAAGCTTTCCGGCGGAATCAACACTAAGAATGTTGTTGTCAGTGCTTTCCCACCTTACAGCATTTGAAGTAGTCTGCAAAGTGTAGGTTTCTCCGACACCGAGAGACAGGGTCGTTTTTTTCATTTTGATAGGCGGTGCTTTTGGTTCTTCCACAACAGAAGGCTCTGACTCCTGCTTCTGACTTCTTACGGCAGTTTTAGGAGTACTGCTTTCCTGTGAAGAAACGCTCTGAGGTTCAGTCACATCAGAATCATTGTTATTATCCGTTTTCTGAGACAAGGAAAAGAATGCAACAACTCCGACTATGGCAGTAACCAATACTACAAGAATGATCTTTTTTACTGATTTCAAATAATCTCCCCCTTTTATAGATAAATGCTAAAAGTTTTCTTATATTGACACAAAACACCATATGTCAACAGTTTTATTATAACACATGACAGATGATAATAAAAGAATCTTTTTTGATAAATATAGTAACAAAGCAATTATCTTTTTTTGTATAATAATAATATAGTTGAGATATAAATGACAAAATATACATAAAGTTGTATTTTGTCAAGTTTAAAAGAAAATTTGTCAAGAATACTTGACATTTTATTTTAGGTGTGATATTATAGTAATCACAGAACAGATAACTGCAGCTTTGAGGTCGTTGTTTATGAATAAAAAGGAAATTCTTGAACAAAATAAAAAAAAGCACCGCAATAGCCTTGATGAAAGAGAACAGAATATTTATAATGTGTCTTTTGGTCTTGGCGCTGTAGTAGTAGGAGTTTTGTGTCTGGTATTCAGTATTTACCGTGCTGTTCATTTTCAGGCGTTTTATGAGTTTGTTTCTATAATTACCGGCTATCTTTGTACTACATTTTTTTATCAGTTTAAAAATCTTAAAAGCATACCCTATTTAATTGCAGGAATAGTAACGGGAGCTGCTGCGTTCGGCTGTCTGATCCTGTTTTTCATGGTGTAAAAGATGAACGAGATATTATTTCAGAACAAACTCAGAATAGCCAGAGCCGAAAAAAGAATTTCACAGGGTGATCTTGCCGAGTTAGTCGGAGTATCAAGGCAGACAATAAGCTCAATAGAAAACAATCAGTTTTGTCCGAGTGCTAAGCTTGCTCTTCTTTTGTGCATAGCGCTTGATAAGAAATTTGAGGAGCTGTTCTTTTTTGAATAGCCTCAGATGTTGAATTTGTTTATAAGTTTTTATCTTCATATACATTCCTCCTAAAAAGCGGAATAACCCCGGCCACACGGAAATGGTCGGGGTTATTTCGTTGTATACAACAATATGTAACAAAAATGACCGCCGGAAAACGACGGTCATAAACGCTCCCCCAACTGGGCTCGAACCAGTGACATCATGATTAACAGTCATGCGCTCTACCGACTGAGCTATGGAGGAATATAAATGTTGGCATCTTCCTATTTTCCCGGGACGTTACCATCCAAGTATCTTCGGCACTATCGAGCTTAACTTCCGTGTTCGGCATG
>CACXDE010000045.1 GCA_902766305.1 uncultured Ruminococcus sp.
ATCTTTCAGGTATTTTTATGGAGGAAAGAATAGAATACAGCTATGAAGAATACACAGAGCATATTTACCGGACATATGACTTTGCCGATAAATATGATAACTGCATCGTACTTGACAATAATGAACCGACCTTCAAAAATATCAGCTTCTCGATAATAGAGGACAGAGCGGTTATTGTTTCTAAATCGAAAAATCCTGTTATACATTTTATCATACATCACCCGAAGATGATAAAGGCATTTGAGAGCTTTGTACCGCCCATACGGGGAATAAATCAGTTGTAAGCTCAAAGCGTTAATAGCTCAAAGTCCAAAGCTCAAAGCTCAAAGCAATGACACATCAAGTCAGGAGTAATGAGTTAGGAATCAGGAGTTGTCAGTTGTAAGTTTTCAGTTATAAGCTGTGACATATCAGGCTTTCTTCTTTCGTATAATAAAGCGTGTTACGGAAAAAGAGCCTCCCCTGAAAGGGGATGTGGCAAAAACTGCCATAAAGAAACTTAATAAAATACAGAACTGCAATCTGATACAGAAGTATATAATCATATAAAAGTTTGTGCGTTTTTTGACGGAGGGGTTTTTAGTGTTTAGTATATTCTGACCACTTCTCACTAACCACTGACCACTATGTAAGATATCAGGGAAATGAAATAAGGGAATGAAGGTGGAGATCCGTATATGGCAAAATTAGTATATGATAAAACAGGACGGCTTACATTTACCAAAGAAATGAAAAAAGAGAACTATACTATTCTCATACCGATGATGGCAAAGATACATTTCAGCATAATGAAAAATGTGTTTATCCATTTCGGATACAATGCCGTACTGCTTGAAAATGAAGGTCCGGAGATTGCTCAGGTAGGGCTTAAATATGTCCATAACGATACCTGCTATCCGGCGCTTCTTGTAATAGGTCAGCTTATCCATGCCCTTCAGAGCGGCAAATATGACGTAAACAAGACTGCCCTCATGATAACCCAGACAGGCGGCGGCTGCCGTGCGTCCAACTACATACATCTGCTGAGAAAAGCTTTGGTAAAAGCCGGTTTTGAGAATGTTCCTGTTATTTCGCTGAACCTTTCGGGACTGGAAAAAAACAGCGGTTTCAGCTTTACTATCCCTATGATAAGACGTATTGCAGCAGGTCTAATATACGGTGACATGATAATGGCGCTTGATAATCAGACAAAGCCCTACGAATTAAATAAGGGCGACAGTCAGGTGCTTGTAGACAAATGGGTAGATAAGCTGACTGAGATAATGGCTGACGGACACGGATTTACCAAAAAGGAAATGGCTGACAATCTTGACAGCATAGCGAGCGATTTTTCAAAAGTCAAAGTCAACAGAGTTCCGAAAGTAAAGGTCGGCGTTGTTGGTGAAATATATGTAAAATACTCCGGTCTCGGCAACAACAACCTTGAACAGTTCCTATATGAACAGGACTGTGAAGTAAATCTTCCGGGTATCCTTGGCTTTGCGCTTTTCAAGACAGACAACCGTATGGAGGATATCAAGCTTTACGGCGGCAGCAGGGCAAAGTATATTGTAGTAAAGAAGTTCTTTGACTACCTTACCGGTCTTGAAGAGCTTATCATCAACAGCCAGAAAAAATACGGATTCCGTCCCAACGGTACATACGCCCATACAAAGGAGCTTGTCAAAGGAATGGTAGGCTACGGAAGCAAGATGGGCGAAGGATGGCTGCTTACCGGTGAAATGCTGGAGCTTATCGAAACCGGCTTTGAAAACATTGTCTGCACACAGCCCTTCGGATGTCTGCCCAACCATATCAACGGCAAGGGTATGATACGTCCCATAAAAATGCTCGACCAGAGAGCAAACATTGTCGCCATCGACTATGACCCCGGCGCACCGAAAGTCAATCAGGAAAACCGCATTAAACTCATGCTCGCCGTTGCCCGTGAACAGATGGACAAGAAAGCTTAAAGAGTTTGGAGTGTGGAAGGTGGAGTGTGGAGTTGTAAAGCCCAGAGTTTTATCAACTTAAAACTTACAATTTATAACTTATAACTTACGACTTACAACTTACGACTGTAAATAAAGATCCTTAGCTGCGCTCAGGATGACAGCTTCGCAAGGCTTTGAGTTTTGAGCTATTAGCTGACAACTTCCAACTGTCAACTGTTAACTTCACTAACAACTAATTCCACTTTCCACTTTCAACATTCCACATTTTCTCTATAATCAAGAGGTTATAAAAATGAAAAATGCCGTTAAAATTGTATTAAATTCATTTGTATTATTAGCCGCAACGGTACTTTCCTGTATCACAGCGGCTTTCAGTTTATCTCCATGGCTCTATCTTTTATCAGCAGTTGTTTTTCTTGCAGCGAATATTATGCCTAATCCATTCCGCAGGCTTCCTTCAAGACTTAAAGCAGAAGAGGGCGGCTTTGTATTGCTGTCGTCCTTTCTCCTGCTTTTGTTACCTGAGATCATCTGCGTCATTATAGGCGCGGCACTGTTTTACGGATGGTTCACATCCCTGTTCTGGATATGCGCCTTGATCGTTTTTCTTTCAGAGCTTATTGTATTCTGGAACGGAATAATAAGGGTATATGTTACCTCGTCAATGCTCGGAACAAGATGGAGAATAGCCGGTATCCTCTGCGGAATGATACCAATTGCCAATATAATAGTTCTTCTGCACATTATCCGCATTGCTGCAAGTGAAACAGGCATGGAAGAACGGCGTATCATAAACAATGAAAAACGCAAAGACCTTGCCGTATGCCGGACTAAATATCCGATCATACTTGTACACGGAGTCTTCTTTCGTGATCTGGAAAAATTCAATTATTGGGGCAGGATACCGGAAGAGCTTGAAAAAAACGGTGCTTTGCTTTTTTACGGAGATCAGCAGTCTGCGCTATGCGTTGAGGAAAGCGCAAAGGAACTTGCCGGAAAAATCCAATCCATCCTGAACAAAACAGGCGCTCCTAAGGTAAATATAATCGCGCATTCCAAAGGCGGTCTTGACAGCCGATATGCTATATCCCGTCTTGGCATGGATAAATATGTTGCTTCGCTGACAACAATAAATACGCCTCACCGGGGCTGCGAATTTGCAGAATGGCTTCTGAACAAAACAACCGACGGCTTCCGTAACGGTCTGGCAAAAAAGTATAATTCTGCTTTTAAGCTTATGGGCGACACTGCGCCTGATTTTCTTGGAGCAGTAAATGATCTTACAGCCTCAAAATGCAGCAGCTTCAACCAATCAGTTCCCGACAGCCCGGATGTATATTATCAGAGTGTCGGCAGCAAAATAAATACAGCTATGACAAGCATCTTTCCGCTTAATTTCTCACATATCATTGCCGGATATTTTGACGGACCCAATGACGGTCTTGTATCTGTTGAATCTTCAAAATGGGGAAGTGAGTTCACCTATCTTGAATCTAAATCTCCTGACGGCGTATCTCATGCAGATGTTATCGACCTTCTGCGTCACGACAAGCCTGATCTTGATATAAGAGAATTTTACGTTCAGCTCGTCAGCAGCCTGAGAACAAAAGGGTTTTAAAGTTGGTGTAAAATAATTTTGGGACTTTTCAGAATTATTGTTTTTCAAAATCTTACAGTTATGGAATAATGGAAGACCACTGCCCGTGATTCATAATAGTAACGGATTTAAAGAAATTGGTGCAAGACTGGCGCAGGTCCAGCGGCTCGCTAAGTGTAAAATTATAGTTGGCAGCGATAAAAAT
>CACXDE010000046.1 GCA_902766305.1 uncultured Ruminococcus sp.
ATTGGGTATCTGTACGGGTGTCTTTCCTTTCGGAGTGTTATCAAGCTTGCCGTCAACAGAAAGCTCCTTGATAGATGTTGCAAGACCTGCAAGAGACTGAATCTCTGACGGGATAATAATCTTTGTAGCTCTGCCGTCGGCAGCCTTCTCGAATGCTTCAAGACTCTTAAGAGCAATTACTCTGTCTGTAGGCGCAGCTTCATTCAACATACGCAGGCTGTCTGCATATGCCTTCTGTACTGCAAGAATAGCCTCTGCTTCACCCTGTGCTTCACGTATCTTTGTTTCTCTGATAGCGTCTGCACGGAGGATAGCTGCTTCCTTGTGACCTTCTGCAACAAGAATCTGACTGGTCTTTTCACCTTCTGCGTCAAGGATTCTTGCACGGCGTTCACGTTCTGCCTTCATCTGCTTCTCCATCGCTACCTGAATTTCACGGGGCGGGAGAATGTTCTTAAGCTCAACTCTCTTTACCTTGATGCCCCAAGGATCAGTAGCTTCATCAAGTATTTCACGGATACGTGCATTTATGTTATCACGTGATGTAAGGGTATTATCAAGTTCAAGCTCACCGATGATATTTCTGAGTGTTGTTGCGCAAAGCGTCTCAATAGCCATAATCGGATTTTCAACACCGTATGTGTACAGTCTCGGGTCTGTGATCTGATAGTACACAACTGTATCTATCTTCATTGATACGTTATCTCTTGTGATAACCGACTGAGGTTCAAAGTCAACAACCTGCTCCTTGAGTGATACTCTTCTTGCAACTCTGTCCATAAACGGAACCTTTACGTGGATACCGTTGCCCCAGATCTCATAGAATGTACCGAATCTCTCGATAACATACGCATTTGACTGAGGAACAACATTGATATTCTTTACGATTACTATCAGCACTATAATACCGATAATGATAAGAGCAATGATACCGCCATCCATAACAAATTACCTCTCTTTACAAAAACATACAGCGATAATTTCTCAACAAAATTATCAGACCTTTATCATACAGGGGAAACAACCAGCTTTACGCCTTCTATTGCTTCAACTCTTACAGACTGACCTATCTGCGGCAGTCTTGAATCTGCTGTCCTTGCAGACCAGTCAGCACCGGCAACATTAACTCTGAAAATCCCTGTGCCTTCATCAACGATCTTTGTGACAAGACCGGTTCTGCCAATGTTCATATCTGCGTTTGTAGGTGTATTTCTGATATTCTTTGTCAGCTTTCTTACAAACGGACGGGTAAGCGCAAGAGCTGCAAACGTAACCGCAAAAAATACGATTATCTGCACATTACTGCTCACACCGAACACATCGCACACCAATGCCGCAATTCCTCCAAGTGCTGCCCAGATAGTCACGAGCTGCACCTGAGTTATTATTTCGATTATCACGGCAACAACAATCACCGCTATCCATATTCCTAACATGATACAACACCTCCCGATAGTGCTTACACAACGAACCTGTTTTCCTCCTACTGCATACAAACTGTTTTTCCTGAAAAAACACCTTAATACATTGGCAGTCTCCTCTCAGAAATCTTTGCATAACGCCGCAGCAACTATTGGTCAACGCATACATTTTGTTTTGTACACATCTGACATCCGTCATGCACTGTATCTATAATATCACAGGTTTCCTGAAAAATCAATCAAAATCGGTGTGTTTTGACACGAATTTACAATTTGCTAATATATTACAAATCAGTTATTTTTTTCTTCTGCGTCCTGATGAATGCTTTGACCCCGGCTGATTTTTTGACTGATTCTGTATTTTGTCATATTTATCAAATGAAATGCCATACTTTTTCTCTGCCTCAGTAGCATATTGCTTTTCCTTTTTTGAAGAAGAACTGCGGCCGTCATTTTTATTTCTGGGATGTATAAGACACTTTTTGTCAAAGCCAATAAGATCAGTCCGGTGTGCAAGCTCCAGCGCCTCATGCACAAGGTCGTAGTTTTTCGGATTCTTATATTGTATCAGCGCTCTCTGCATAGCCTTTCTGTGGGGATCATGCTCTACAAAAACAGGCTTCATCGTCCTCGGATCAACTCCTGTATAATACATACAGGTAGATATAGTCGAAGGCGTAGGATAAAAATCCTGAACCTGTTCGGGACTAAGATGGTTATCACGAAGATACTCTGCAAGCTCTATTGCTTCTTTAAGCGTTGACCCGGGATGAGATGACATAAGATAAGGTACAAGATACTGCGGCTTACCAAGCTTTTTGTTGATGTCCGCATATTTTTTGCAGAATGCACGGTAGACGCTGTTTTCGGGCTTTCCTAAGGTTTTCAGAACAGTATCGGAAATATGCTCCGGCGCTACTTTCAGCTGACCGCTTATATGATGCTCGCACATCTCACGGAAAAATGTATCATCCGGATCTGCCATAATATAGTCAAACCTTATTCCGGAACGTATGAATACCTTCTTGACTTTCGGAAGCTCTCTCAGCTCCCGAAGCAATTCAAGATAATCGCTGTGATCCACCTTCAAATTTGGACAGGGCTTCGGGAAAAGACACTGCCTGTTTGTGCAGACACCTCTTTTCAGCTGTTTGTCGCAGGCAGGCGCTCTGAAATTTGCCGTAGGTCCTCCTACATCATGGATATAGCCTTTGAAGTCAGGATCGTTAATTATTATTTTAGCTTCATTTACAATAGATTCATGGCTTCTGACCTGTATTATTCTTCCCTGATGGAAAGTCAACGCACAAAAATTGCATCCGCCGTAGCATCCTCTGTTGCTTATCAGGCTGAACTTAACTTCCTTTATAGCGTCAATACCGCCGTCCTTTTCATAGCAGGGGTGATATGTCCTCATGTAAGGGAGTGCATATACCTTGTCCATTTCCTCCATACTCAGCGGAGGAGACATAGGATTCTGAACTACATAAATTCCGCCGTCATATGGTTCTGCAAGTATCTTTCCTGAAAAAGCGTCCGTATTACAATATTGTATGTAAAAGCTTCTTGCGTAATTCAGCTTATCGCTTTTCAGATCATTATAATGCGGCAGAACAATATGGTCATACAGTCCGTCAAGATTTCTGGATTTGTAAACCGTACCCTTAATAAAGGTAATATTTTCCACAGAAATACCGCTGTTCAAAGCATCCGCTATTTCAACTATAGACCTCTCACCCATTCCGTAAGATATTATATCCGCCTGACTGTCAAGCAGTACCGACCTTTTCAGGCAGTTATCCCAGTAATCATAGTGCGCCATTCTGCGGAGACTTGCTTCTATACCGCCTATTATAATTGGTTTCTTCTTATAGGTCTGTCTGATAAGGTTTCCGTACACTACAGTCGCATGGTCGGGACGCTTTCCCATTACACCGCCCGGTGTGAAAAAATCCTTTGATCTGCGTTTTTTTGATACAGAATAGTGATTGACCATCGAATCCATATTACCGGCGCTGACAAGAAATCCCAGTCTCGGTTCACCGAAAACATTAATGCTTTCCGGGTCTTTCCAGTCGGGCTGGGCTATAATGCCGACCCTGTATCCGGCTGATTCAAGCACACGGCTGATAATAGCCGGACCGAATGAAGGATGGTCAACATACGCATCTCCGATAACATAGGTAAAGTCAACACCGTCCCACCCGCGCTTTTCCATATCCTCACGGCAGACCGGAAGAAAATCCTTCACCTTTCGTCACCGCCGTCCAGAAGCTTCTGCCACTCTGTCTCCTTGAATCCGACAAGAACATTTTCCCCGTCTATGAGTAACGGACGTTTCACAAGCATACCATCGCTTGCAAGCAGTGTAAGCATCTCATCCTCGCTCATTGACGGAAGCTTATCCTTGAGCTGCATTTCACGGTAAAGCATACCGCTTGTATTGAAAAACTTCTTTATCGGAAGTCCGCTTTCATCCTTCCATTTTTTCAGCTCTTCAAAGTTCGGATTTTCTTCTTTTATGTGTCTGTCCGTATACTCTATACCGTGTTCGTCCAGCCATTTCTTTGCCTTTTTACAAGTCGTACATTTCGGATATTCTATAAACAACATTTTAATTCCTCCTGAACAGATAAACTTCAAGGCTATTTTTTTACACAGCCTTTGTCTCATTATAGCATACATTACATAGTTTGGGAATACATAAAAAATAATTATTGGGGCTGTCGCAATGACAGCAGAGAAAAAATTAAAAGTTTCGCTCAAGCCTTTTCAAAGGCTTGCAGGTCCAGGGCAGCGCCCTAGTCGCTGAGGAGCAGCGAAACAAGTATCAGAATCCCTCGGCAAGGGGTGAATTTAAAAACAGTCCGGCGGACTGTTTTTAAAGAGGGGACGCCCTGGGAAAGAGGGCGTCCCCTTGCAGCGTTCATAAAGAAGACTGACTCACTGCCGTAAGGCAGTGAATTTTATAATTTG
>CACXDE010000047.1 GCA_902766305.1 uncultured Ruminococcus sp.
CTAAACTGATACTGTGTTTTCTGTTATTTCCACAGCAGCGCTGTCATATTCTCTTTCAGGAAAAAATCTTCTGTTAAACTCCGATATCATCATTTCACACTGAAATTCATCAAGCCGGACACTAATATCTTTTATTTTTCCGTCAGGGGCTTTATATATCAGGCTTACATAGTATCTGTATTCCTGTCCGGAATAGAGATTGTCCTCATACTGCTTGACACGCACCATTTTTCTCGTCATATCCTGTACCCGGCTGTTGTCAATAGCTAACACATTCTTTTGAGTGTATACTACAATATAACTGCTGCCTATGTTAATGCCGTTATTACCAAACGACATCATTTTACCCTTTGCATACGATCTTTCTATTTCAGCTATATCTGTCCGCTGTTTCAGAAATTTTTGCAGCGGACCTGCTGTTAAGCCATGAATACCCATTGAAAATATCAATCCGCCTATAAATATACCAAAAACTGCCGCCACTTTATCCTTTATTTCCGTCATTGGAATAAAAAGAATCAATATTGAACCGATAGTCAGAAAAATTCCCAGCCTGATAAATACAAAATCATGTTTGCGGCATCTTTTCTTCAGATCATATACCATTCCCTTTTCACTTACCGTTTCAAAGGAATGCTTTTCCTTATATTGAAAATATGCGGTTTTCCATTCCTTCTTACGGTATTTTGCTCCGCTGAGAAATTCCTGTTTATCCTTTTCAGAGCTTTTGTCCTGCCGCTTTTCCTTGAAAAATGCGCAAACAGCATAAATTATAAGTGGAATCATAGAAAGAACTGCGATAACAATATATTTGATATCGCCGGTAAAAAAATATATTCCCACAAGCACAGCAAAAAAACAAACCGCTGTAATTATAACCAGCATAAGGTTTTTCTTTGGTTCGATCACTTTATTATTAGCCCTGTTTATTTCATCCACCTTTTCCCTTAGCTTTTCTAACATACTGATCTCCTCCTGCATAACTTTTGACAATAGTATTGTATCAAAACTCCCCTATTTATGTCAACACGTTTAATTAATTCGCTGAATCCAAAACATTGCATGTGCCGGCACGGCACTGGCACTACCCGTGATTCATAAAAGCGATGATTTCAAAGAAAGTGGCACAAGACTGGTGCGAGTTCAGCGTCACGCTGGTTATACTATATTGTTGCTTTATGTTTTATAAATATGCTATAATAGGATTAAAACAAAGAACTATGTTTTTTAGACGAAAATAATCACGTACAGCAAACAGAAACATGAAAGAAGAGGAACAATAAAATGAATATTAATAATTTTCGCTACCAATTCAGTGCTCAGATCGCCTCACGAGGCAAAACATATTACAAGGAATCCCGGATAAAAAGCGTTACACATGCTGAAAACGGACATTACCTTGCCTCAGTCAAAGGAAGCCGGCACAAATATGAGGTAGATATATGTATTGAGGGGAACGGGAATATTACTTCCCTTAATTGTACATGTCCTTATGAATACGGCTACTGCAAGCATATGTACGCAGTTCTGATTTATCTTGAAACGATTTTCGATGATGAGATATCTGATAAAAGCTCAAATTACCTTTCAAGACTTATCAATGAGTATTCTATGAACAGGAAAACCGAAAATGACGTTCCGGTCACAATTGTGCCTGAACTCTGGTTAAAAAATAGTGACTTGTATTTTCGCTTAAAAATCGGACGAGACCGCAAATACTCTGTCAGCGATATAAGAAGACTGATTGAGGATTTCAAATACCAAAGCACACGGAAATATGGCAAGTATTTTGAATGGCAGCACAGATATAACGATATTGATGCGGAAAGCCGACAGCTTATGGAACTTGCAAATGATATTTATCAGGATGCAAGACATAACTATTATTACAGTTTTAGCAGTGAAAAAGAATTTCGGCTGAGAGGAAAGTTTCTTGGAAGATTCCTTGATATATACCATGACAGGTCACTGATTATTTCCGATAAGGAGTACCATATTGAAGATCGGAATCCTGTACTTAATGCCGTACTCACGACTACAAAAAACGGAAAGATGAAGTTCGCAGCACAGGATTTTCCTCTGTTTCTTGGAAGTTACGACAAGGGTTATTTCCTTATTGAAAGCGAGCAGATCATCGCCTGCGCCGATCATGATTTCACACGTATAGTTGAACCTATCGCAAATATCCTGAATGAGGACAGCTGTATTATGATTTCAAAAAAGGATATTCCGGTCTTTTATAACACTGTCTTCCGGCAAATTGAAGCATGCTTTGACATAGATACTACTGCTGTTGATGACAATATCGTTCCGCCGTCCCTGGTTTCACAGCTTTACATTGATGTTGATGATGATGGGATCATATGTGCTGCCCTGCATTTTTCTTATGGAGACAGCATACGCCCGGCTCTTCAAGCAATCAGTAATAAAGCGGATATTATCGACCCTTACGGCGAAGAAAACGCACTTTCAATGGTCTGCCGATATTTTGACAGGTTTGAAAATGATAAGGTTCACCCATTTCAGATACATTCGGATGATGCTGCCTTTGCTCTCATCAACGGCGGAATGAGCATACTCAGCAAGTATATGGAGCTGTATGTCAGTGACCGCTTCAAGAAAATAAATATGCGTCCTTCCATCACTGCCAGCGTGGGTGTCAAGCCTTCCGGCGGACTTTTAGAGGTGGATATTGAGGCAGCAGGATATAGTCAGGAAGAATTGCTGGAGATGCTGGAAGCTTATCATCAGGGAAGAAAATATCATCGTTTCAGGGACGGTTCATTTTCTATTGTAGATGATAGTGTAAAGGGTCTTGATCTGCTCAAAAAGGAACTGAATATCTCCGACAAAGCATTCCTGAAGGAACACATTACCGTACCCATGTACCGGATGCTTTACCTGAATAGTTTACAGACAGATGAGGAACATATCCGGCTGAAACGCAGCAGCGAATTTCGGCACTATGCTAAGGAATATGACAGTATGCTGCGCGATGAGGATGCGTTTACCCTTTCCGAACGGTTGGAAACGACTATGCGTGATTATCAGAAATATGGCTTTCGCTGGATGAAAACTCTTGGGGTATACCACATGGGCGGAATTTTAGCCGATGATATGGGACTTGGCAAAACCGTACAAGCAATTGCCGTTATGCAAAGCATGAAGGATGCCTGTCAGCCCGGAGAACACAAACAGTTTATGGTAATATGTCCCTCCTCCCTTACCCTTAACTGGCAAAATGAAATAGAGCGTTTTGCCCCTGACCTGAGCTCCATCTGCATAAGCGGAACGGTTGCGGAACGCGCAAAGCAGTTTGAGCAGATGGATGAATATGATATAGTGATAACCTCATACGCAACACTTCTGAGAGATATTACAAAATATGAAGCAAAGCATTTTGCCGCTCAATTTCTCGATGAAGCGCAGAACATCAAAAATCATAATACACAGTCCTCAAAGGCAGTAAAAGCGATAAACAGCGAACAGCGGTTTGCTCTGACGGGTACGCCGGTCGAGAATACGCTGGCAGAGCTCTGGAGTATTTTTGATTTCATCATGCCGGGATACCTTCACCACTACAGCTACTTTAAGAAAAACTATGAAACTCCGATCGTTAAAAAGAATGACGCTTCATCTGTCCGTTCTCTGCAAAGACTGACTTCTCCGTTCGTACTCAGAAGACTTAAAAGCGAGGTACTGACAGAGCTTCCGGATAAAACTGAAACAGTTCTCGAAATAAAATTTGATGATAAACAGAAAAAGCTTTATCTTGCCCATGCGGCACAGATCAAAGGGCAGCTAAAGGAAATGGACGAGAGCAAAGACAAGCTGAAAATTCTTGCCATGCTGACAAAGCTGCGCCAGATATGCTGCGACCCGTCCCTGCTGTACGAAAATTATGATGGTGAGAGTGCAAAATTAGAGCAGTGTATGGATCTTGTCAAAAGCTGCATCGAATCGGGGCATAAGATTCTGCTGTTTTCGCAGTTCACTTCAATGCTTGATATTATTGCCGATCGTCTTATGCAGGACAGTATCAGCTTCTATACTCTTACCGGCTCAACAAAAACAAAAGACCGTATGAAAATGGTAAACGAATTTAATGAAAATGATGTCAGCGTGTTCCTGATCTCGCTTAAAGCCGGCGGAACAGGTCTGAACCTCACCGGTGCTGATATCGTTATCCATTATGATCCATGGTGGAATCTGTCGGCAGAAAATCAGGCATCCGACCGTGTTTACCGCATAGGGCAAAGGAACAATGTTCAGATCTACAAGCTCATCGTCAAAGATACCATTGAAGAAAAGATTCGCAAACTACAGCAAAAAAAAGCCGACCTGCTTGAAACAGCTGTCGGAGGAGATGGGGATATTATCAATATGACGGCAGAAGAAATAATAAATCTGCTGTAAAAAAACTTGCTTTGGAATGTGGAACATAGAATGTTGAGTGTGGAGTGTAGAATTTACAAGGTGCAGAAATTATTTGCATTGTTATTAACTGTCGACTTCCAGCTGTAAACTGACGGCTGTTAATGTATATTTAACAGAAACTGGAATTTGTCACTTTATCAGACCTTCAGAAATCAAGCTTTCAAGAACACGCACCTCACGCTCAAGCATCATTTCAGATGAGCCTGACTTTACTTTCCGGTTCTTTTCAATCGCCAGCACAGGATCTATAAACTCCAATTGATAAGCCTTGCGGAATTACGTATAAAAGTATGAGTACATTCGCCGTAATCCCGTCTATCCATATCAAACAGCAATCTAATACTTCTCATCTCCTATACCATATATTATTTCTGAGCCTTAATAACACACTGACAAATGAAGATTACTCCTGATTTGCGGGCTTTTTTCTGCCATTAA
>CACXDE010000048.1 GCA_902766305.1 uncultured Ruminococcus sp.
AGATTCAGGAGCAGCTTACGGCACAGATAGCTGACGCTTTGTGGGAATATATCAAGCCGCAGGGTGTTATGGTCATGATAGAAGCTGAACATATGTGCATGACAATGAGAGGCATAAAAAAGCCGGGCAGCAAGACTGTTACGTACGCTGTCAAAGGCAGTTTTGAAAATGACAGGGAAAAAGAGAAAATGTTTATGGAGATGATCAGGCTTTGAACAGATATAACCGAGTGCTTGTTCATCCGATGTACAAAAAGCTGATATGCTGTCTTGATGATCTGGAGAAGGAACGTATTTTCTGCCGTCATGATATCCGGCATTTTCTGGATGTCGCAAGAATAATGTATATATTGAATGCTGAAGAAAAAACCGGTCTTTCAAAGGATATGATCTATGCTGCTGCGCTTCTGCATGATATCGGAAGAGTCAAGCAGTATAAACACGGCATACCGCATAATGAAGCCGGAGCAGAAATTGCCCGTGAGATACTTGAAGGCTGCGGCTTTGGTGACAATGAATGCAATTTGATCTGTACTGCTATTCTCTGTCACAGACATGAAAATGAATGTCCGGAGAGCGGTCTGGCGGCTCTGCTTTACCGTGCAGACAAAATGTCAAGACTTTGTTTTAACTGCGGTGCCTGCGGAGAATGCTATTGGAACAGTGAAGAAAAAAATAGTGAAATTATTTTTTAACGAGGTTATGATATGAAGATTGGCAGCAAGGTATTTGACATTAAAAACAATACCTACATAATGGGAATACTCAATGTCACACCCGACTCTTTTTCAGACGGCGGAAAATGGAACAGCATCGACAATGCTTTGAAGCATACTGAAAAAATGATATCTGAGGGTGCTGACATTATTGACATCGGAGGAGAATCCACAAGACCGGGATATGTACAGATAACCGGAGAAGAAGAAATTTCAAGAGTAGTACCTGTTGCAGAGGAAATAAAGAAAAGGTTTGATATTCCTTTGTCTGTGGATACATATAAATCATCTGTTGCCAAAGCTGCACTTGACGCAGGTGCAGATATGATAAACGATATTTGGGGACTACAGTATGACCCTGAAATGGCTGAAACCATAGCCGGATACGATGCCGTGTGCTGTCTTATGCACAACAGAAATGAAGCTGTATATAAAGACCTTATTTCGGATATCAAAAGTGATCTGGGAAAATGTATTGAAGACGCAAGGACAGCAGGCATAGACAATGACAAAATAATTCTCGATCCGGGCATAGGCTTCGGCAAAACATATGAGATGAATCTGAAAGTACTGAAAGAGCTGAAAAAGTTTACAAGCTTGGGCTATCCTGTTCTCCTTGGCTGTTCCAGAAAATCCGTAATAGGCAATACTCTTTCTCTGCCGGCAGATGAACGTCTTGAAGGTACTATTGTTACTACAGTAAAGGCTGTTATGTGCGGATGCGCTTTTGTAAGAGTACATGATGTGAAAGAAAATTATCGTACCATAAAAATGGCAAAGGCAATTTTTTGACATTATCAGGCTTTTGGGAGAAACAGTATGAATAATATTATAAGGATCGTTGATTTAGAGGTTTTTGCTAAACATGGCGTACTGGATGAAGAACAGCGAATCGGACAGAAATTTCTGTTTTCGGCTGATATCTTTACTGATATACAGAAAGCCGCCTTATTTGACGATATAAAGCTTTCTACAGATTACGCAGATGTCTGCCGAAGGATAGTTGATTATAACACGGAAAACACCTTCCGGCTTATAGAAACAGCAGCTGTAAAAACCTGTGAGATGCTTCTTTGTGATTTTCCTCTTATAGAGGGGGTAAGGCTTGAAATTAAAAAGCCGTGGGCGCCTGTTGGTCTTCCTCTTGATTATGTCGGAGTTGCCGCAGAAAAAAAATGGCATAACGCTTTTGTCGCTTTTGGCTCTAATATGGGTGACAGAAAAAAATATATTGACACAGCAATAAGTGAACTGAAACAAACAAAAGGCTGTAAGGTAATCAAAGTCTCTGACACTATACAAACAAAGCCCTATGGGAACACCGATCAGCAGGATTTTCTTAACGGTGTCATGATGATAAGAACATTCCTTGAACCAGAGACTCTCCTTGACAGGCTTCATGAAATCGAAAACAATGCCGGACGCAAACGTACAGTGCATTGGGGACCGAGGACTCTTGATCTTGATATAATACTGTATGACAATATTATATTTGACAGCGAGTATCTGACTATCCCCCACTATGATATGCACAAAAGAAGATTTGTGCTTGAACCCCTTGCGCAGATCGCACCGTTTGTAAGACATCCGGTACTAAATATAACTGCAATAGAAATGTTGAAGGAAATAGAATGAAATGATATCAATAATAGCAGCGATAAGCAGAAACGGAGTTATCGGGAAGGACGGCAAAATTCCCTGGAACATTCCGGAGGATCTTGCGTACTTCAAAAAAGTAACCATGGGAAAAACTGTTATAATGGGCAGAAAAACATATGAAAGCATAGGAAAACCGCTTTCTGGCAGACAAAATATTGTAGTATCCTCACACAATGTATTCTATGGAGACAACTGCATAACTGTAAAAAGCTTTTCCGAAGCCCTCAGAAAAAGCAGCGGCAGTGAAATATTCATCTGCGGCGGCTACAGTTTATATAAAGACGCATTAAAGCTTGCCCAAAAGCTTTATCTTACAGAGATAGATGCTGATTTTGACGGAGATACATTTTTCCCGTATTTTGATAAGGATCTGTATAACAGTAAGGTTGTCGGCAAGTACAAAAACTTATATTGCGATACGGTTATATCATACAGCCATGTAGTATACACAAAGAAAACCATTACTACAGTGATATCTGATCCATATTTTGATGAAATGACATATCTTGAAGTACACAATCCTATGTAAAATCCATCGGCATTTAAAATTATCCGTTACAAAAACACCGCCCCGCCTTAATGAAAAAGCGGAGCGGTATTTTTTTATTTCCGGAAAATTCTGAAACATCAATTGATCTGCGTCTGCTTTGCGGAAAGACTCTCACGTCAGTCCTTTACCGCCTTGTTTCAAACTCAGGTATTATTATAACATCATTTTCCGGAATAAATTATCAGCTGTAAGAAAAAATGATTACATACTCTTTTCGTATGCTTCGATCATTTTCTTGACCATCTGACCGCCTACTGATCCTGCCTGACGTGATGTCAGATCGCCGTTGTAACCCTGCTTAAGGTTAACACCTACTTCGTTAGCACATTCCATTTTGAATGCGTCCATTGCCTGTCTTGCCTCAGGCACATTTAATGAATTAGAATTGTAAGACATTGTTTTTTTCTCCTTTTGTGTTTACGATATTCCGAATACAAAAACGCTTCGGCTTCCAAACGGATTTTGTTTCAATATCCGTTTGTGTTTTTATTATTTGCAAAAAAAAATATTATATTACAATGTTTCCTGGTAATTATTAGTATAAAATTAAATAAATTTTATGTGTCTATTGATTTTTTGATATAAATATGTTATATTAGTTGTAGAGTACAATAATAATCAAGATGATTGAAATATTTGATCAACTTTAACAAATCGGAGGATACATTATGGATTTTTACGGTTTTTACACGGGCGGAATATTTGACGCTTATGAATGGCTCGGCGCACATTACACCTCTGAAAAAACGGTTTTTCGCACATTTGCTCCTCAGGCCCAGAAAATAGAGCTTGTTCTGGAGGACAAGGTTCTGCCTATGGAAAAAGTTCACAACGGACAGTTTTATGAGACTGTTGTTGAAAAACTGCCTGCCGGCACAAAATACGAATACCGCATATATTCCGGCGGAAAGTATACTGACCACTGCGACCCATATGGTTTCTTTATGGAAAAGCGTCCGGCGCACAAGTCAATTACATTTGATCACAAGAAGTTTAAATTCAATGATGATGATTGGATGAAAAAAAGATGCGACATGACTGACAAGCCCTTGAATATTTATGAGCTTCATGCCGGCTCCTTCCGAAGGCCCGGAAAAGCTCCCGATGACTGGTACAATTATGAACAGCTCGGACGTGTGCTTGTTCCCTACCTTAAAGAATACGGCTATAACTATGTTGAATTTCTCCCCCTCTGCGAGCATCCAAGCGATGAAAGCTGGGGGTATCAGACAACCGGATATTTCTCTCCCACAAGCAGATACGGAACACCCGATCAGCTTAAGAAGCTTATTTCGATTCTGCATGAAAATGGTATAGGTGCTATACTTGATTTTGTTCCGGTACATTTTGCTATGGATTCTTATGGTCTTGCAAAATACGATGGTTCCGCTCTGTATGAATATCCCAGCAACGATGTTGGAATGAGCGAATGGGGCAGCTGCAATTTTATGCACTCAAGAGGTGAAATAAAGACGTTTTTGCAGTCGTCAGCAAATTTCTGGCTTAAAGAATTTCACTTTGACGGACTCAGGATGGACGCTATCAGCAGGATAATTTTCTGGCAGGGTGATGAAAGAAGAGGCGTCAACAGCAACGCTCTTGATTTTGTCAAAAAGATGAACTCATACCTAAAAAAAGAAAACGAGGGATGTATGCTTATCGCTGAGGACAGCACAAGCTTCAAGGGTATAACAAGTCCCGCTGAAAAGGGCGGTCTTGGCTTCGACTATAAATGGGATCTCGGCTGGATGAATGACACGCTGGAGTTTTTCGGCACAGCACCGGAAAAGCGTCCGGAAAAGTATCATAAGCTGACGTTCTCCATGATGTATTTCCGTGATGAAAACTATCTTATGCCCCTGTCGCATGATGAAGTAGTACACTGCAAGGGTACAATAGTAAACAAAATGTATGGCAGCTTTGACGAACAGCTGAGTCAGGCTAAGACACTGTATATGTATATGATAGTCCATCCCGGCAAAAAGCTTAACTTCATGGGAAATGAGCTGGCACAGATAAGAGAATGGGACGAGAAACGCGAGCTTGATTTTGACCTTCTGAATGATCCTAAAAACAACACCTTCCATGAGTTTATGAAAAAGCTGAACGGCATATATCTCAGCAGTACTTCTCTGTCTGAGCTGGATTACGACGACACCGGTTTCAAATGGGCAGACTGCGATCAGGTTCAGCGTCTTATCTACGCTATTATCCGCAGCAGCAAAAAGGAAAAGATTCTCGCTGTCTTTAATTTCAGCAATAAAGTTCAGGAAAACTACACACTATCTGTCAAGGATGTAAAAAAAACGAAAGTACTTCTGTGCAGCGATTCTGTTGAGTTTGGCGGCAAAA
>CACXDE010000049.1 GCA_902766305.1 uncultured Ruminococcus sp.
AGTTGCAATACGCATTGGCGGCGGTCTTGCCGGAACAGATGAAACAGATAGTGTTACACTCGAAAACGGCACATTAATACTTTCTGGTGAATTTGCGAACAAAGTTCTTGAAGACGGTGAAAATACATTAAGACTTGTTTTCTCCGACGGCGAGATAGAAATCAGTATTTTTGTGACAAATGAGGTACAGAAAGAAGAACCAAAGAAAATAATGGCTGAACATACAAGCATTGACTGGGATCGTTCAGGAGACAGTATTGTAATAAGAACAAACTCAGAGTCTGAAACGGTAGCAATACGCATTGGCGGCGGTCTTGCCGGAACTGATGAAACAGAGGGTGTTACACTTGAAAACGGCACAGTAACACTTTCCGGTGAATTTGCAAGCAAAGCTCTTGCAGACGGTGAAAACACATTAAAGCTTGTTTTCTCAGATGGTGAGCTCGAAATCAGTATTTTTGTGACGAACGAAGAAAAAAAGCAGGAATCATCGGAGCAAAGCAAACAGGTTAACAGCAGTAAACCTCAAAGCGATGACAGCAGTAAAACAAGCAGTGCTAATAGTACAACCAACATCAGCAGTAAAACAAGCAGTGTCAATAGTACGACCACGACCGGCAGCAATACAAATTATACAAGTACTGACGTGGACAACAATGTACCCGGAACAGGTGATTCAATGCCAGTGGCTATTATGTTTGTTATCGTCGTGTCAGGCTGTGCAGCTGCATTTGCTGCAAAGAAGCGTACACAAAAGCCATAAATCCGCTTGATATCAGTAATGTAAAGCTCCGCTGTAACTGAATACAGATACGGCGGAGTATTTCTGCGTTGATAAATCCTATTATTTATCAACAATTATTTATCCTTTATTCAATTAAATAATTAAAAAAGTTTCGCTCAAGGGGCTGTGAAGAAACGATGAAACAATCATCAATTCTTCACAGCCCCTTGATCTAAACTTTTAATTTTGTTTTTTCAGTTTGCTATAGCCAACATGCCGGCGGCTCGCCGATGGCACAAGCCGTGATTCATAAAAGTTGGTTTAAGAAAAAACAGCGCAAGACTGGTGTGGAACCGGCGGCTCGCCGATGGCACAAGCCGTGATTCATAAAAGTTGGTTTAAGAAAAAAACAGCGCAAGACTGGTGCGGGACCGGCGGCTCGCCGGTCAGCCGCCGATAAGCGTCATGAGCTCTTCAAGTCTTTCCGGCGTTGCAGTTGCCATGGCATTATTAATAATTATTACATCCGTTATTCCGTTCTTTTCAAAGTATTCATTCAGGTTGAACTTGGCTGAACGAAAATCTATGATATGTGTTTCATTGTATGTGTATGCAAGGAATGGCGCAAATGCGTTGCCGAAAGATTCTTTTATTACAGCTACCTTCTTGCCGTTGCCATTTTTATTCTTGGCTACTATAAGCGGCTGATCTCCTCCGAGGAATACTCCATACGCATTGGAACCCTCAGTATAAGTGTGAAGCAGCTGATAATCAAACGGGTTTTCCCCATTCTCATCATAACACTGACAGTCTATATCATAGTCAGGATAGAAATACTCCACATAGTCCTCTTTCAGATCATCCCTTTCAGAATATGCCTGAAGAGTTCCGCTGAAATCCTCTATCTTATCTGATTTTAGAGTATCAAGCTCCACAGGAGTAATACCCGCTGCATCAGCAAATGCTCTGTATGCGTAATAAGCACCTCTGCCCGTCCAATGGTGATCCGTTCCAAAATACAGATACTCATCCCTGTGATGCACCAGTTCGCTGTATGCGCTGACACCCTTTACATCTGCTGAATACGACGATATTATCTTTTTGATATAATCTTCCTGCGGAGTAAATTCATCCTTGAATTTTTCAGGAAGATCTATGCCGACATGGGTAGGTGCTATAACATTATACAGAGTTACCTCTGTGCCTAACTGCTTCTTTATATAGGATATCGTATCAGCATACTCCTTTGCGTTCTCATCACCGCCGTAAAATGCTTCATATGCCACCCCATTGTAAATAAATATATTGTTAGACCACTCTCCCTCACTGTCAGGAGTCGGATCACTGATCTCAGGAATAGGCTTCTCCTCTTCATTTTCAGCTTTTTGCTGTACCGGCTGTTCTTCATTATCTGTATTCTGCTCTGCCTGTTCGGAATCTGAGGTTTCGTTTGTTTCTGCCGCAGAAACAACACTTGCAGTTGATTCTGAACTATCAGCATTTTTGCTGTCATCACTGCCGCAGCCTGTCATTGAAGCTGAAACAACAGTGATTAATGCGATCATAAGACATAATGACGATTTTTTTGATAACATATAATTACTTCCCTTCCAATCAACCATATTTAACATCAAAGATAGATACTAAGCATAGAACAGCTTGTCATTCATATACGTGAAATACAATGCTCATTTTAATCTTTTTTACCGAAAAATTCATGAACATTATTATATACCAATTTTATCAATCCGTCAATAGTTTATATCTCCTATAATCTGCTATACAACTATAAATGAGCAGATTTATAATTTTTCGTGATTATGTACAACAATCTTTATAATCATACTCGTCATCATGAGTCGGCACACGCTGTCATTCCGAATGATCTTCACCACAAAACGAACCAGCACAATCGGAAAGATTCTTCGTCGCTATCGCTCCTCATAATGACAGTTTTTTCGTTAAGTTAATGACAGTACTCAGATAGAGAGAGTAGACTCTGCTAATAATGACAAGCTGTTTGTGAAATTGTCAGAATAGTAAAAAAAATAATTTCAAAAAACTCTTGACATATATGAGTATATCAAGTATAATAAGTATAACAAATCATACTTGTAGGAGATGAATGATATGCCGAAAGGAAAGTATATATGGACGGCAACTGTAGGCGAAAAAGGTCAGATAGTCATACCAAAGCAGGCTCGCGATCTTTTTGATATAAAACCGGGAGACACGATCCTTCTTCTCGGTGATGATGAGCATGGTATTGCTATACCAAAGAAGAACAATTTTAACGATCTTTTTGATCTTGCGTTTAATGGAAAGGACGATAAATAATATGAAAAAGATAGCGTTTTTCTGTATTCCGGCACATGGTCATACAAATCCTATGGTCGGCGTTGCAAGAGAGCTTGTAAGCAGAGGCAATATAGTAAGATTCTATTCGTTTGACGAATTTGAGGAAAAGATAAAAGCGACAGGTGCTGAGTTTGTTTCCTGCCAGAGCTTTCTGCCTGAGATCAGCGAAAGTGAACGTGCCAGACTTAAAAAAAGCTCCAATACGGAAATGTCAATACAGGATATTCGCATCACTCTTGCAATGAATGATTTCCTTGAAAATGAGTTCAATGCCTTCAAGCCGGATGTTGTATACACTGACTCCGTTTGCTTCTGGGGCAAGCTGAACGCATTGAAGTTCAATGTTCCTATGGTAGTCTCGACCAGTACATTTGCCTTTAACCAGATGTCTACCACTTATATGAAAAACAGCCCCGGAGAGCTTGCAGACATGATTTTCGGTTTACCAAAGGTAAACCGTGAAATGCAGACCCTCAAACAATACGGATATAAGTTCAAAAGCTTTTTAGATATTGTAAGAAGTGATGATGATACTGATTCTGTTGTTTATGCTTCACGTCTTTTCCAGCCTTATGCTGAAAGCTATTCGGATCACTATCTTTTTGCCGGTCCGTCTGTTTCTACGGATATTGTACCGGACAAGAAAAAAGACCGCCCCCTCGTTTACATTTCCTTGGGAACGGTCGTAAACGATAAGCCGGACTTTTATAAAAACTGTATTAAGGGACTTGAAGATATAGACGCTGATATAATAATGTCCTGCGGCAAGGATACAGACATAAGTACGCTTGGCAAGCTTCCTGATAACATAAAGGCATATCAATATGTCAATCAGCTGGAAGTTCTTTCACACGCTGACGCGTTTATTTCACACTGCGGTATGAACAGTGCGTCTGAAAGTCTTTTTATGGCTGTACCGCTTATCCTGTTTCCTCAGACCGGAGAACAGCACGCTGTCGCAAGAAGAGCATACGAGCTTGGTGCAGGACGTTATCTGAAAAAATATACGCCTGACTATATCAGAAAGGCTGTTGAAGATGTTCTTGGAAACAAAAAATATGCCGAAGCCGCCCAGAAATGCAGTGAAGATTTCCGTTCCTGTCAGGGCTTCAAGGGTGCGGCAGACTTCATTGAAAATGCGCCGCATGACGCATCTGAAAATACGTTTATGGAAGAGCTTAACAAAAGAAACGGCAGATTCATGATCGCATACTGGGCTGTAATAGCAGCTTTGGTTATCGTATCAATTATCCTGAAGTTCCCCTTTAGCTGG
>CACXDE010000050.1 GCA_902766305.1 uncultured Ruminococcus sp.
CCGAGGATTTGATACTGTTTTTCATCACTATAAAATGGATTCATTTCCATATCCTCTGTTTTTTTCATGACTTTTGAGATAGTGTCGTATGCAGCATATAATACAGTGCCAATGTCGATCGGTTTGTTGTTTGAGCTTATTAAACCGAGCTTTCTGGTTATGGCATAGTAGCTTTTGCGCAGAGTCCTGTTTTCCTCTCCGTCTATATCGTTTAAGGCTTCCAATGCTCTTATGAACGTCATGAACTCAATGCGAACGAAATTTGATATAATATAGTAGCTTCCCTTTGGCTTCAGTTTTATTCCATCAGAACAGTCTGCGCATGGATAGTATATAAAATGGTAGAACAGCAGGTGAAATATCCTGAGCATTATCTCATAATCCACCCCCTGTTCATAATAATGATCCGATATTGCTTCAATTAATTGATCGATTGTGATACGGTCTGCCGCTTCCGGACGTATGTCAATGAGTTTTATCAGTTCGCCGAAACGGCTTTTACTTGCTAATTTATAATATTTCCCAAGGTCTGCGGCAACTATTTCTTTCATTTCTTCAATGAAGAAACACGCAAGAGGTACATCTCTTATCGTGAACTCTTCGGCAATTGTTTCACGTTCCTTTAGTGAAAGTATTCTTACCGTATCGTTTATGCTAACAGTGGCTTTACAGCTGTTCTCAGGATGTTTTTCTTTTAATTTATACATTTTTGCCATATGTTTCTATCCTCCTTGTTTCAGCTTACAAGTTCATTCTTTTCGTACAGATATTGTTTTTCATTTGCAATTTCAGTCTTGTGATCGTTTTTTTGAGAGTAGTATTTTTTCAGGAACAGTGTGTTGTCACCCGGGCGTATTTTTTCAACTGACTGGGCGTGTTTTCCTCTTGTCAGCAGATATGCTTTGTCTATAGGCATATCAAGTACAGTTTCTACCGACTTCTTGACACGGTATGACATATATTCCGCCGTTCTTATATCCTGACCGCCAAGATACAGAATCGTGTCACAGGCTGCTTTTATTGAATCGGCGGCGCTCTGACCGTATATTGAATCGAGCTGACTCAGATTCTGGAGAACAAGACTTGCGCTGATCTCTCTTGAACGTATGCAGTTCATTATTTTATCGAAGTCGGGAAGCTTGTAGGCACAGCAGTCATCGAAGAATATCCGGCACGGAACATCAAGCCGGCTGTTTTCTTTGCTGTCGGCAAGCCGGCAAAGTGTCGAGAAGGCCTGATGGTAGAATATATTTATGATTGTTGCCATTGAGGAGTCTGTATCGGAGATATTTACGAAGAATGCAGACTCACGCTCTCCGAGTTCACGGAAATCAAAGTCTGATTTCTTGCCGAATACCCTTGCGGATTCCCTGAAGTCGAACAGCCACAGTGCATTTGTGACGAACTGACATATGCTGCTCCACATTTTTTCGGCTTCCATGGAGTTTTTATATGTATCGTATATCTTTACGGCATAGCTGTGTCTGTTTTCCATGCGAAGTGTATCGAACATTTTCTTTCCTTTTTCAGTACTCAGTACCTTGAATACTTCAAGGACATTTATCATTGTATGTTCACTCTCAGGCAGAGCCTCAAGCACATAGGCTATGAGGGAAGTTATCACATTGCAGGCGGATTCCTCCCAGAATGGATCTTCATGGCTCTTAACGGGCGTCAGTACCTTAGCAAGCTTTATGACATCCTGTTCGCAGTAGTCTGTCGGTGAATTGTATTCTACGTAGTCGAGGGGGTTATATGCGCAGGAGTTTTTCAGATCAGAGAAGTCAATGAGTCTTACTGAATAGCCCTTGCTTCTGAGATACGGCGCATATGTCTTGTACATGCTGCCTTTTACATCGGTGATTATGTAGCTTCCGTAGGTGTTAAGGATATTCGGAATAACATATCCGGTAGTTTTGCCGCTACCGGGAGGACCGAGTATCAGATCGTTATTGTTCAGACATGTTTCATGGGTGTTGTTGCTTACACTTGCATTTCTTGCGAATACTCGCCTGTTATTATTTATGTACTTCATATTCATTTCATCCTTTCTTTCAGTTAAGACCAGTGATTATTTTCGTACATATGTTGTTTTTTAGCGCTTCCTTTGCAGAAAAGAAAGTATCCTTTTCAAGCATAGCGTCAACCCTGGCTCTGTCTATTCCTGTTCTTGATGTGATAAGAGAGGCAATATCCTCATGCACATCAAGTATATCGCTGAGCAGTTCCTTTATCTCACAGGGCTTTTTGCCGGCAAGACTTCCTCCGCCGAAGCTGGGATCATGCAGCATTACGGAGCTATGCGGGAGCATTTCTCTTTTATCTCCGCAGAGAAAGATCACTCCTGCCATGCTTGCGGCTGTCCCGGTACATACCATGCGGACAGGCGAGCGCATCATAAGGATATAGTCGCACAGAACAAGTCCGCTTTTTACCTCGCCGCCCGGACTGTTTATATACATGGTTATTTCCTTTGTGCAGTCATCCTCTTCAAGATACATAAGCTGCTTGAGTGTTTCATTGCAGCTTTCAGCATCTATCTGATCGACGAGGAATATTTTTCTTCTGGTGAAGAATTCATCCTCTAAATTAACAGGTTTTTCTCCCTGGGCGGTGTCTTTGAGGAGCATAATTTTGTTTTTCATGATCTTTCTCCTTTCATTTCAGTGGCAGTAACCGGGTTCAAGATGCGGCATCATATTCAATTTTCTAAAAAAGCAGTGGACAAAGCATAGTCTTTGAAACCTGCACTATCATACTAATGACAGTAAAAATAACATTTAAATCATGAATTTTGCGGTATACATCTTTCCGCCGGTTTTTCTTTTTTGTCTATCTTGAGCAAATGCTCACAATAATGGTATTTATTCCGTTCCTTTTTCTGTACTATGTACAGTTTCAGCTGTGGGCGGGCAGAATGCACACTATCCGCAGCATGGGAAACGGAGACGTACATATTCTGTTTTCAAGGTATAAAAAAAGGGTTTATGTCCTTTCAAAAAGCAAAAAAACAAGAAGAAGATAAATCCAAAATGGTACAGTTATGCCACTCTGAATCTTATCTGTCTTAAGTCTTTTAACTTTTGAAAAAACATAAACCCTGTTCAGTTATCTCAACCAAACAAATAAATTTTAGCACAAAATAAATTGTCTGTCAATACCTTTTTCAAAAATTTTTAAATTTTTTGTTATATATAATATGTATTTAAAATTGACTTTTGATAAAATAGTCCTTATAATGATTATAAATTATAATTTAACAGGAGATGTTTACATGATAATGGAACTGAAAAAACGTGCTGATGAACTTCTCAAATCAATTTACGGCGAAAGTGCCAGTTTTCGTAATGGACAGTATGAAGCTATCGAAGCTGCACTGACGCATAACCGTACGTTGATAGTACAGAAAACAGGCTGGGGAAAAAGTCTTATATATTTTATCTGCACAAAGATTCAGCGTGAACGTGGAAAGGGCTTTACTTTAGTTGTCAGTCCGCTGCTTGCGCTTATGGAAAACCAGCTTGAAGCAGCTGAAAGGATTGGTCTTAACTGTCTTATTGTGAACAGCAGAACAAGAGATATGCGTTCAGAGCAGATCGCAGCCATGATTGAGGGAAGAGTTGATCTTGTACTGATAACGCCGGAAACACTTTTTTCTGATGATATTCAGGAATGCTTTCCATATTTCAGTATAGGTTTGTTCGTAGTAGATGAAGCACATTGTATTTCAGATTGGGGACATGATTTTCGTCTGGAATATTCCCGTCTGAACCGTATTGTAAGAAAGATGCCGAAAACTGTTCCGATACTTGGAACGACTGCTACAGCAAATGACAGGGTAGTTGATGATCTGAAGAAGCAGTTCGGTGAAGATGTATATATATCCAGAGGAACTCTTATGAGGGATTCACTGTCTATTCAGGTTTTGCATTTACCGGATTCTTCTGAGCGTTATGCGTGGATCCTCCAGAATGTTCCGAGGCTTCCGGGGAGCGGTATAATCTATTGTCTGACTCAGAGAGACTGTGATAATCTTGCCGGTTTTCTCAGAACAAATAATGTAAAAGCGCTGGCATATCATTCAGGTCTTTCTCCGGAGGAAACAGAAGAGGCAGAAAAGGCTTTGAAGGAAAACAGGATCAAGGTTCTTGTTGCGACGATAAAGCTTGGAATGGGTTATGATAAGGGAGACATCGCTTTTGTCATTCATTATCAGCAGCCTTCGAATATTGTTGCCTACTATCAGCAGATAGGACGTGCCGGAAGAAATATTGATCGTGCCTATACATTTCTGATGTGCGGTCGGGAGGACAATGAGATACAGGGGTATTTTATTGAGACAGCATTTCCGACTGAACAGGAAGCAAGGGCAGTGTATGATACTGTTATGTCAAATGCAAGTACCGGCATAAGTGTAAAGGGCATAGAATCATATGTTAACTGTCGGAATAATCGTGTTAAAAAAGCGCTGATGTTTCTCGTAAATGAGGAAATCATATATAAGGATGGTGCAAAATACTATCCTTCATCCAAACAATTTCACTACAATCGTGAGCATTATGAGGAGATAAAAGAGATACGTTATCGTGAACAGCAGCAGATGAGAGAACTGACAAAAACAACAGATTGTCTGAGCAGGTTTGTTGTAAACTGTCTTGATGATACAACCGATAAAAAATGCGGTATATGTCAGAATTGTCTGGGGTATGCTGAATATCCTGAAAAGCCAGACGATGAAGCACTTATGAAAGCACAGGAATACCGTGAACGTCTGCTGATAAAAATTGAACCGAGAAAGCAGCTGCCAAACAAGAATTTTTCCGGAAACATAAATATACCCGTACCAAACGAGGAGGGCATATGTCTTTCCAAATACGGTGATCCGGGATACGGAATGCTTGTAAAAAGAGGGAAATATGGAAATCTGCCCGGATTCGGTGAAAAGCTGATCAGCAAATCCGCCGAAGTACTAAAGCCAATTGTTGAAGACAATAATATAAAGGCAGTTACCTGCGTTCCGTCCCTCCGCAGCAATATAGTTCAGAAATTTGCGGAGCAGCTTGCAGAACGTCTGGGTCTTCCTTTTGTGTCAATGATCTCAAAGAGCGAGGCTTTGCCGCAAAAAAAGATGGAAAACAGTTATTATCAGTGCAGAAATGCATGGGGTTCATTTAAATTGTCAGTGGGCACTGTTCCCGAAAGTGTTATTCTGATAGATGATATAGTAGATTCACGCTGGACAATGACTGTTTGCGGATATCTTCTTACACAGGCAGGATGCGAATTTGTATTTCCGTTTGCTTTGGCGGACAGTTCAGAAAACAGGGGGGATCAGAGTTGAATCAGAATGCGGAGATCATTTTTATGCTGTGCAGTCATCTTATAAAGAATGAAGAATACAAACCGTTTGAACCTTCCGAATGGTCAGGACTTGCCGAAAAGCTGATGAAATCAGGTCTTCAGCCGAAAGAACTGCCTGTTTTGACAGACGCTGACTTTTTGGAGCTTGGGATCGTAAGTGAAGAAAGGGTGAGAATACGAAAGCTGATAGATCGTGGCCCTAATCTGACATTTGAACTTGAAAAATATGAAAATATGGGTATTTCTGTCATAACCCGTGCAGACGCTGGATATCCCCGAAAGCTGAAAACAGTTCTTGGAAAAAGCTGTCCGCCGCTGTTCTACTACTGCGGTGATCTGTCTGTTGCAGAGAATAAATGTATAGGTTTTGTCGGTTCAAGAAATACAGATGAGTGTGACCGGGAATTTGCAGAAAAAATTGTTGGTGTTGTAAATGATCTTGGATATGAGGTGGTTTCAGGCGGCGCAAAGGGGATTGACAAGATTGCCGGTGATGCGTCACTGCAGAACGGGCGGAGAGCGGTAGCATATATTGCAGATTCAATGGTAAAAAGAATAAAGAACCGTGATGTTATATCAGCTGTCCGTGACGGAAGGCTTTTGCTGATGTCCGCAGTTTGTCCTGACGTGGGCTTTACAGTTGCGACAGCTATGATGCGTAACCGTTATATTTATGCACAGTCGTCAGGAACGGTTGTTGTCCGTTCGGATTACAAAAAGGGCGGCACATGGAGCGGTGCGTCAGACAGTATCAAACATAAGCTTAGCCCTGTATTATGCTGGAATAATCCTGAATATAAAGGAAATCAGGAGCTGATACGTCTTGGAGCTGTACCGATAGATGAGAACTGGAACGGAGTTGTGAACAGTGCGGCGTCAAATGCTGCTATGGCTGAGGAAGAAGCAGTTCAATTGTCATTTTTTGAGTGAAGTCAGCACAGTAAGCTAAGAGAACCCCTCCGTCAAAAACCGCTCAAACTTCTTGAATATTTTTAATTTAGTATCAAATTCTGATTTATATTTTATTCAGCTTTTTTGTGGCGGCTTTTGACACCTCCCTTTTAGGGGAGGCTTTTTTGCATCTTGGAGCGCAATTATGCAGCTTACATCGGGATTCGTTAACTAATATACAGCCGTAGTTTATACTGTGTTCATAACAAAGATCTGAACGCAGTAAAGCATTCAGACAAAAAGAAAGGTTGTATAATTATGGCTGGTGTATTTTTTATCGCATTTATTATTGCAGAGGTACTGCTTGTAGTTCTCACGTTCACTAAGTTTGGTGAAAAGGCTGCATGGCTGAAAAACCGTGCATTAATCAGGGCTGCTGAAACGCTTTTGATACTGGGTATCGTTCTTGTTCCTGCAACGCATATGAAATGGCGGTTTATAATAGCGTTGTTTATAATAGGTGCAGGGAACTTGTTCCCTGCCGGAGTCCGGGCGGGGTTTGGGGCGGCAGCCCCAACATATCAACCGGTTAAGGATGAAATGAAAAAAGAATTATACGTAATATACATAATTGGATTTTCTTGGCGCAGGTTCATTTTCAGGCTTTGCGGCGTAACCTATAGCCAAGTGACCTATTCCTTCATAGTTTCCTTCAATACCCAATTCTTTCAGTATAGCCTTTCCTTCCTCGCTTTCAAATTCTTCCTTTGCACGGTGTATCCAGCAGCTTGCTATACCTAAGTCAGCGGCGGCATTCATAAGATTTCCCATTACCAGGGAACCATCATAAATATATGTTGGTATATCCTTGTCTGCAAGAACGATAAGAATTTCCAGCGCACCGTAAAATGGATCAAAATCAGCGCCCATAATAGCAGCATTCATCTTTGAAAGCTTGTTTCTCATTTCCTGATTCTTTACTGCAATTATGATAGGGGACTGCTTGCCTCTGCCTGTTGCAGCGTATGTGCCTGCTTCAATTATTGCGTCAAGCTTTTCATCCTCAATAAGATCAGGCTTAAAAGCACGGCAGCTGCGGCGTTTTTTTAGTGTTGTCAGTGTTTCTGCCATTTTTAACATCTCCTCATAATAGTTTCTTCTATTTCTTTTTCAGTCTGGCGGACTTCACTCAGAAATGCAGCGGATGAAATTCTCAGTGCGCCTCCGCCAAGTATTATCAGCTGTTCCAGTCCGTCAGATGTCACAACACGCACACGATGCTTCTTTGTAAGTGATCGTGTGACTTTTTCAATATACATATCGGCGGTCTCAGCTTCTTTTGTATATATAATGTTTATACCGCCGACCTGTTCAACCTCTCTTGTATTTCCCTTGACCTTATATGCGTCAAAAACAAGTATAAGCTCGCACTTCCTGTAGCCTCTGTAATTGCAGAGTATGTTTACAAGCCGGTTTCGTGCAGCGTCAAGATTTTCCTTTGAAAGCCTGTTCAGCTCGTCCCACGCAAAGATAACATTGTATCCGTCCACAAGCACATACTCCGGACCTTCATACTGCTGCTTCTGAGTTTTTACTGTGCTTGTATCTTCCTTTGGCGCAGCATGATACTCAACACGCTCTGATATGCTTTTTCGTCTGACCGGACCGTAGGTGCTTTCAAAAATATCCATAAGCTCTTTGTCAGCGGCGAAGATATCGCTTTGCCTGCGTGACGCTGATGAGTTCTGGCGGCGGTTATTATCAGGATCGGATGTTTCCCTGCGCAGGACAGAGGAAACGTGCATATGGTTCTTGACTTCATTCCACTTTACGATATGTCCGGCACCGTGAGAGCAGAAAACAGAATCGCAGGGATTGTCAGTATCGCTGTCGGGATCGTAACCTGTCCGGTTGATAATCTCTTCACTGTTATGACATTTTTCGTAGCCGCAGAATGTACAGATAAGCTTGCCTTGTCCGTGAGTGTACTGCACGATCTCACTGTTATAATTGCACATTTCCGAAACCGGCGCACGTCCTGTTATTACCGTAAACTCGCCCTCTGTAGTAGGAGTGTCAAACTCTGCATTCATTTTTTGTATATCAGAAATTGCCCTGCCGGTATTTTCGGAAGGTATTTCCAATGTGAAGTCATACATGGGTTCAAGAAGAATTGATCTTGCGCTTCTCAGTCCCTGTCTTAAAGCACGGAAGGCAGCTTCACGCAGATCTCCTCCGACAGTGTGCTTTATATGATCCCTTCCGGCGGCAAGTATTATCTCCATATCAGTGACAGGCGCTCCTGTAAGCACACCTTTGTGAGCGTATTCGTACAGCATTGAAAGTATAAGCCGCTGTTTTGTCCTGTCAAGCATTTCCTCACGGCATTCTGACCTGAACAGCAAACCGCTGTTTCTGGGCGCAGGCTTAAGGATAAGATGAACCTCCGCATAATGTCTTAGCGGTTCAAAATGTCCCACGCCTTCAATTATGTTTTCTATGGTTTCCTTGTAGATAATACGTCCCTGACTGAAACCGGTCTCAAACCCGAATCTGTCATATATCAGTCTTTTCAGTATTTCAAGCTGTATATCGCCCATAAGTCTCAGACCTATAGTTCCGCTTTTTTTGTCAAAGGAAATGTTCAGCTGAGGGTCTTCCTGTTCAAGGCAGCGCAGCTTCTCCAGAGCGGTATGTATATTCACGTTTTCCGGCAGTATCAGAGAGTATGACAGAACAGGCTGCAAAACTGGCGACAGAGTTTTTTCCTGCGCGCCAAGGCAGTCTCCGCAGCGTGTAAACGTCAGACCTGTTACAGCGCATACAGTTCCGGCCTGCACCTCATCCGGACAGGTGAACTTGTCTCCTGAATAGATAAAAATACGGTTTACCTTTTCTCCGTTTACATTTTTGCTGTCCGGAATCATATCCCTGACCTTCAGACTTCCGCCGGTTATTTTCATGAATGTGAGTCTGTTTTTCTGCTTATCCTCACCGATCTTGAAAACCTTTGCGGCAAATTCTTCTTTATATTCAGGCATTACCGTGAATCTGTCGAGACATTCGAGAAATTCGTTTATTCCTGAAAGCTTAAGTGCTGAACCAAACATACAGGGAAAGACCTGTCTGTGCTTTATTGCCTTTACAATGCTTTCATGTCTTATCACTGAGCTGTTGTCAAACTCTTCAAGCATTTCGTTACTGCAAACGGCAAGCTCTTCATAAAAGCTGCTGCTGCCTTCATCTGCAAAATCAATGCAGCCGTCACCAAATCTGTCTTTGAGCTTTGCAAGCATTATACCTCTGTCAGCTCCATCCAAATCCATTTTGTTTACAAAGATAAAGCATGGTACGCTGTACCTTTCAAGCAGCTTCCAAAGCGTTGCGGTATGGCTTTGTATACCGTCTGTTCCGCTGATAACGAGTATGGCGTAATCTGGTATCTGGAGCGTTCTCTCTGTTTCTGCTGAAAAGTCAGCGTGTCCGGGAGTGTCAAGCAGAGTAAATATACTGTCCTTGTATGAGAGTACCGCCTGTTTTGAAAATACGGTTATACCTCTTTCGCGTTCTATGGAATAAGTGTCAAGAAAGGAGTCTCCGTGATCGACCCTTCCAAGCTTTTTCAGATTGCCGGAGCAGTACATCAGTGCTTCTGTCAGAGTTGTTTTTCCTGAATCAACATGGGCAAGTATGCTTATTGCTGCTCTTTTCATTATTTTCACATCTTTCGTGGCATACTATATTTTTATCAGCTTGCTTAAAACAAATATCCCGCAGAAAATAAAAACTGCGGGATACTTCAAATCTTAATCTGCCTGATGACTGAATCACTGATGAGCTTCTATATAAGCAACAAGATCTTCCACCGTCTTTACCTTTTCAACGTCCTCGTCAGGAACTTCTACACCGAACTCGTCGTCAATGTTCATGAGAAGATCAACTACGTCAAGAGAATCTGCACCAAGATCGTTGATGATGGAAGTTTCCATTGTGATGTTGTCTTCCTCCACGTCAAACTGCTCGCTGAGAATTGACTTTACTTTTTCAAATACCATAAAAAATTCCTCCTGAAAATTTATTATCATAAAATCTGTATTTCTGTCAGTAATTGCAAAAACGAATGTTTTGTGTTACAATAACAGATATACAAGGTTCTATATAGAATCTTATAAGTTATTTGCCGCTTTGTCAATATTAAATCAATAAATTTTTTAAAATTTTTTTTAAATCATAATATTTCTCAAAAATTATAAAACAAATTATAATGCTTTGTATAAAAATCACCGAAAACAGGAGGAGTTAACCCATGTCAAACAGAAAATTTGCCGTCATAGGACATCCGATAGGTCATACCATGTCGCCGTTCATACATAAACGTCTTTTTGAGCTTGCCGGAGCAGTAGGAGAGTATACCGTCATTGACGTTGCGCCGCAGGAGCTTTCCGCAAAAATACATGAACTGAATGAACTTGACGGATATAACATAACCATACCCAATAAGCAGAGGATCATTCCATATCTTGACAGACTTGATCCTAAAGCTGAGCTGTACGGCTCTGTCAATACGGTAAAAAACGGCAGTATAAGAGAGGGCTATACTACTGATCCGGATGGATTTCTTAAAGCTCTGTCATCTGCCGGAATACCGTTTGAAGGACGGGTTTGTATTGTAGGCAGGGGAGGGGCAGCAAGAACCTTTGTGTATGAAGCTGCTCTGGCAGGATGTGATATTACTATAGCAGTTCGTCCGAAAGACGGCAACATATCAAAAGAGCTTGAGGATGAAGTCAGAAAGAAAATAGACGGCGCAAGGGTCAGTACCTGTCTGATATCGGAGATAGAAGAAAACGGGATGTGTTTTGATCTTCTTGCAAATGCCACTCCTGTTGGCATGTACCCTAACATTGACAAAATGCCTGTATCAGAGAAGGTTATAGGCCGCTGTAAAAATGTTTTTGATGCTGTGTACAATCCGCTTGAAACAAAGCTGATAAGAACAGCCAAAGCTCTTGGAATAAAGGCAGCCGGCGGAATGGATATGCTGGTTTGGCAGGCTGTGGCGGCACATGAGATATGGGACGGTTCTGTATACAGGACAGAGGATATCAGCGCACTGGTAACAGAAAGCGCTGAAGAAATGAACAGAATGTTTTGCAGGTGACAGTCATGAAAAAGAAAAATATTATTCTTTGCGGTTTTATGGGATGCGGTAAATCTACAGTGGGTACACTGCTTGCACGAAAGTTAGGTATGCCTTTCGTTGATCTTGACAGATATATAGAAAAAAAGGAAAAAATGTCGGTTCAGGAAATATTTGAAAAGAACGGAGAGGAGTACTTCCGCAGGGCTGAGCGTGAAGCAGCATCAGAGCTGTCAGAGAAGAAGGGGGTTATAATTGCCTCCGGAGGCGGTACTCTTACCTTTCCTGAAAATGTACAGGTGCTGAAAAAAACAGGACGTATAATTCTTCTTGATCTTCCTGTTGAAACGGTTATTTTGCGTCTGAGAAATGATACGACACGTCCTCTTTTGAAACGTCCGGACAAAGACGCTGTTATACGTGAGCTTTTTGAAAAGCGTCTGCCGCTGTATCAAGCTGCTGCGGATATAGCAGTAAATGCAGATGATTCCCCTATTCAGGTCTGCCGTTATATTATGGATGAAATTTGTTGAATCAAAGCTCAGAGCTAAGAGTGCAGAGTTCAGAGCATGGCATAGCAGGTTTTTTCTTCTATTTCCGTTTTGAAGCTTGCCCCACCTGTCATTCTGAGGAGCGATCCTTCCTTTTGAATTAGTGCCGCTTTTTGACTTAGCGGTAACGATGAACTCTGATATTTTCAAAAGCATAGCGACGAAGAATCTTTCCAATCACGCTGGTTTTGTGATAAAGATCCTTCGCTGCGCTCAGGATGACAGGTTTGCAAGGCTTTGAGCTTACGACAACTTACATATCAGTTCAAATTATAGTTGCCAGTGATAAATATTATCTTTGTTGAAATAAAAGCGGAATAGTACTGCCCGTGATTCATAAAAATTACGACCAAGAAGAAAGTGGTGTAAGACTGGCGCGGGTCCAGCGTCACGCTGGCTCTGCTTAGTGTAAAATTATAGTTGGCAGCG
>CACXDE010000051.1 GCA_902766305.1 uncultured Ruminococcus sp.
CCGATCCCGCCTGCGGTACGTCCGGCTTTCTTGTTTCGGCGGCGGAATACCTGAAAGAACACCGGAAAGAAGAGATCTTTTATAACAAGGTCAAAAAAGACCACTACATGAACCATATGTTCCACGGCTACGATATGGACAGAACGATGCTCCGCATCGGCGCGATGAATATGATGACGCACGGGATCGACAACCCGGTCATCGAATACCGCGACAGTCTGTCCGACCAGAACCCCGACCGGGACAAGTATTCCCTGATCCTTGCGAACCCGCCGTTCAAAGGAAGTCTCGACGCGGATATAGTCTCGACAGATCTGCTGAAGGTCTGCAAGACAAAAAAGACCGAACTTCTTTTCATCGCGCTGTTTCTGCGGATGCTCCGCGTCGGCGGACGGTGCGCGTGCATCGTTCCCGACGGCGTTCTGTTCGGCTCGTCGACGGCGCATAAGGCGATCAGAAAGGCGCTGATCGAGGAAAACCGTCTCGAGGCGGTGATCTCGATGCCCTCCGGCGTGTTCAAACCCTACGCGGGAGTTTCTACCGGGATTCTGATCTTCACGAAGACCGGGCACGGCGGAACGGACAAGGTGTGGTTCTACGATATGAAGGCGGACGGCTTCTCGCTCGACGACAAGCGCTCCCCCGTCGCGGAGAACGATATCCCCGATATCGTCGCGCGGTTCCGTAATCTCGGCGGTGAAGCCGACCGCAAGCGCACCGAAAAATCCTTCTTCGTCCCGAAGGACGAGATCGTCGGCAACGATTACGATCTGAGCATCAACAAGTATAAACAGACGGAGTATAAGCCCGTCGAATACCCGCCGACGAGCGAGATCATGGCGGAACTGCGGGAACTTGAAAAACAGATCGCCGAAGAAATGAAGAATCTGGAGGATATGTTGAAATGAGTATCATCATCAGAAAAAACAGTCTCGGCAAGGGGTGGGACCGCTATTTCATCATGCACAAAGACCGTCGCGTGGCGACGATCAGAGAGAACGGCGAAGCAACCGTTTACTACCCCTCTTTTATGCCGTTCAATCTGTATTTTGAAACGGAGAACGACGTCGACGCGAGGATAAACAATCTCAACAACTTCTTTTACTGGTGTTCCTCTCGTCTTCTGACGCTCGACCGCAAATACGCGAAGGAAATAATCAATAGTATCGGAGCAAAACAGACGAGAACTGACAAAGATCGCGCCGAGATCGCGATCTCGTATCACGGTCTTTCCCTTACGGACGTTTTCTGGATCCGCGGAAAGGGAGAGCGTATATCGTTCTCCGAGATCAGTCTTTACAGGCACTCGCTGTCAGACGCTTTCGTCGATATTTCGCTGCGCGGGCGGAATATCACAGCCCGGAACGCCGAGCTGATCGATCCGCGTGACGCCGCCGGGGACATAGGGACCTCCGGGATGGCGCCGAAAGCGTGGGTCCGCGAAAAAGACGGGTTTTATCTTCTCAAGGACGGCGACGAGCGCGACGTGAAAGCGGAGCTGACCGCCTCGAAAATCGTCGGCTGCTTCCGCGTCAGTCACGTTTCATATTATCCCGCGACGTTTGAGGGTACGCCCGTTTCAAAATGCAGAATAATCACGTCGGAAGACGTCGGGATCGTCCCGTTTGAAAGCATCGACGTCTTTTGTATCAACCGCGACAGGAATTCCTATCGGTACGTTCTCTCAAAAGACGCTTATTCATATTACATGATGAACGTTATAGACTACCTGATCGGCAACACGGACCGCCACTGGGGAAACTGGGGCTTCTTCGTCGACAACGAAACGAACAGACCGATCGGACTTCATCCGCTGATGGATTACAACAAAGCTTTTACCGCTTACGAGGGCGTCGACGGGGCGAGGTGTCAGACGACCGAGGGGATCATGTCACAAAAAGAGGCGGCGATCGAAGCAGTACGGAAAGTCGGCATCAATATGATCGCCGAGATCGACCCGAAATGGTTCGCAGGGGACAAAGACCGGGAAACAATGTTTTTTCGAAGGTTGGAAATCTTGAAGTCCGTTGTCAAATGACAAAAAAGGAGTTTTCAAATATGAAATGGGTCGATTATAGAAAAAAACTCGGAATTGGATTTGAAGACAAAGAAAAAGCAGTATTATTGTCAAATAGGTTATCTGTCCTGATTGATTTACTTGAGAAAGAATGGGATGATTATGAAGACATAATTTGCCGTAGTTATTTTATTGAGGTATGTGAAAAGCCAAATAATCATTACGCTTGGTATGAAATCCAACAGAGTATTGATAACGAAAAAAATGCTACAGCATTTTTAAGTAAAGCAATTGCTTTAACCAACTGCCTTAATAGAACAAAATTAGAAATAATAGGTAAATTCGTTGAAAAATATATTCTGAATACACTTGATACATTAGATATTCCTTATGATTTAATACGAGACAATGATGGACTATTCGTTTTTCCTAAAGGTGCGAAAGAATTGAATGACGGTAACGTCAATATTCCTTTTGAATGGCTTCAAAACTATCCTGAAGCAAGAAAAGAAATGTCACATGCTCTCAAGGAATACTCAAACAGTAACAATTACAGTAATATAGCAGATCTGTTTCGGAAAGCTCTTGAGACATTTTTTCGGTGCTTTTTTGAGAGTTCAAAATCTTTGGAAAATCTAAAAACAGAATATGGTCAATTCATGAGGGATCATGGGGTTCCAAAAGAATTATCAAATAACTTCGAGACGGTTCTTCAAATGTACACCAATTTCAATAACAGCTATGCGAAGCACGCAGATAAAACAAACAAAGAATGGCTAGAGTTCATCATGTACCAAACCGGAAATATTATTCGTTTTATGATTTCATTAAAAAATGCATCTGATAGGAATTAGTTGAAATGAGTGCAAAAGTCAGGTTGGGTGATTATATCCAAGAATACTCTGTTAGAAACAAGGGCAATGAAAACATCCCTGTTTTCAGCGTTACAAATACGCAGGGTTTTTGTCAGGATTATTTTGGAAAAGAAGTTGCGAGCAAAGACAAATCAACCTATAAGATCGTACCAAGGGGATACTTTGCTTACAACCCTTCGAGAATTAACGTGGGATCAATTGACTGGCAAAGAAATGAAGATCGTGTTATTGTTAGCCCTTTATATAATGTCTTCGCTGTGTCTCCTCAGTTAAATCAACAATATTTGTATTACTATCTGAAAAGCGATTATGCTCTCCAACGAATTCGAACCGTTGCAAGAGGAAGTGTTCGAGATAACCTCAAGTTCGAAATGTTATGCGAGTTTCCAATCTATCTTCCTGATTTAAGTAAACAAAAAGAAATAGTTTGGATACTTGATCGAGCAAAAAGAATCATCTCGCTAAGAACAACTGAAATACAGTTACTTGATAACCTCATCAAAGCCCGATTTGTCGAGATGTTTGGGGATCCCGCTACTAATCCGATACATTGGGATGAAACGACTGTTGGAAAAGAGTGCTGTTATATTAAGGACGGTCCACATAAATCGCTTCCAGATATCGGAAAGGAAAACGGGGGGCATCCATTTATATCTGTGAGAAATATTGTGAATCATGTAATTGATTTTACAACTGCAAGGTATATTTCTGACGAAGACTATAAAGAAGCACGGAAGAAGTGTTGTCCAGAAAAGGGAGATATGCTTTATAGCAAGGGTGGAACGACAGGTATTGCAAAACTGATAGATGTAGATATCGAGTTTGCGAATTGGGTCCATTTGGCAGTTCTTAAATTTGACAAAGAGAAATTGAACGGGTTGTTTTTTGAAAATATGCTTAACTGTGAGTATTGCTATGACCAATCACAAAAGTTGACTAAGGGAATAGCAAATAGAGATTTGGTGCTTAGCGCAATGGCTCAGATCAAAATGTATAGACCGCCTAAAAGCTTGCAAGATGAGTTTGCAACCTTCGTCCAACAAGTCGACAAATCAAAGTTTGTCGTTCAAAAAGCCCTTGATAAAGCGCAGCTGTTATTTGATGGTTTAATGCAACAGTTTTTTGGAGGTTAAAAATGAAATGGCAAGAATTGGCTCCCTGGATC
>CACXDE010000052.1 GCA_902766305.1 uncultured Ruminococcus sp.
ACTCTCGTCCAAGAAAATGCTTGGATTATTTATCTCCTATCGAAATTCTTTCTAAAAAGTGTTGCACTTGACTTGACAATTTAGCGTGCCGAGCGCAGCGAGGCGGAGGGGTTCACCAAGCTTACAACTTATAACTTACAAAACATTCTTTCTGTAGATGATCTCAAGTCCCTTTATAAGCAGATCATCATCAAGTATGATCTTATGACGGCAATTCGGTATTATTTTCGGTGAAAGACCGCCGGTTGCTATTACAGTAGGCTCGCCTTCAAGCTCATCCTTCATTCTGTCTATCATACCGTCTATCATCGCCGCATTTCCAAGCACAATACCTGAACGCAGACAATCAGCCGTATTTGTACCGATCGCTTTCTTTGGAGTGTCAAGACTTATACCCTGAAGCTGTGCAGCATTATGGGTAAGTGAATCAAGTGCAACACGCACGCCCGGTGCTATAATGCCGCCCCTGTAAACTCCGTTTTTATCAATAGCCACCATAGTTGTAGCTGTACCCATATCTATAATTATCAGAGGCTTGCTGTATGCGGCAAGTGCAGCCACAGCGCCGACTACAAGATCAGAACCAAGAGTAGCCGGGTTATCTATGCGAATATTAAGACCTGTTTTTATTCCCGGTCCTACCAAAAGCGGATCATGGGAGCATACCATCTTTACAGCCTTTTTCAGCACCTCATTCAGCTGAGGTACAACGCTTGATATAATTGCGCCGTCAAAGGTGATCTTTTTCATGCCGTTTATTTCAATAAGTGTTTTCATTATAACGGCATATTCGTCCTCCGTCTTATTTCTGTCAGTATGAATGCGGGACAGAAAAGATGTTTTTCCTCCGTTTACAGCACCGAATACTATGTTCGTATTTCCAACGTCAAGTGCAAGAATCATTTAACAGACCTCCGTTTGTCTTTTTCATTATATCAACTGTTATAACATCTCCGTACAATTATACACTATTGCGGACAAAATTTAAATACTATTTTAAAAAAATTAATCTTTTCCACAAAAGCAGCGTAACTTGAAAAATTCTTCGCTGCTTTGTTAACAGTCGTCAGTTGGAAGTTGTAAGTTGTCAGTTAACATAACAAATTACATAATGATTACATCTTACAACTCGAAAAAAGATTCTTCGCCGCTTTGTTTCTGAAAATATAAAAGTGCATCATTACTGTCAAATCAAAAAGCGTCCCCACTCTTAACAACAAGCCCGCTCCTCAGAATGACAGTGAAGGAAAAATGCTTCAAAAACGCCATCATTGTACATTGAACATTGAACATTGACACAAGCGCTCCCCGGAATGGAACATGAAAAGTATTATAAGCAAAACTATAAAATCAACAATATTCTATTTCGGAATTATCGTAACATTCTTATATGCTAAATTATTATGGAAAAGAGGCGGTCAGAATGACGATAAGAAAAATAATCACTGTACTATCAGCAGCTGCTTTATTATTTACAGCCGGATGCAGTTTTTCAGATTATAAAAATAATAAGGACACTGAAAGTATACCTTCATGCACAAAGGAACTGTTCGCAATGGATACATACATGACTGTAACAGCATACGGAGAAAATTCTGAAAAAGCTGTAAGTGAAGCCCTGACAGAAATTCAGCGGCTGGATTCTCTTCTGAGCACCGGCAAAAAGGACAGCGAAATCAGTATCCTTAACAAAACCGGAAAAGCAAATCTTTCCGAAGACAGCAGATATCTTATGGATAAGGCAGATTATATATTTTCAAGCACAGGCGGTGCGTTTGACATAACCGTATATCCTCTTATGACATTGTGGGGCTTTCAGGGCGGAGAACCCTCTTTGCCGGAGGATAAACAAATAAAAGAAGTCCTGACACTTATCGGACAGGACAGGATAAAATATAATGACAGCGAAATAATTCTCGGAAATGGTCAGGGAATAGATTTCGGCGGAATTGCAAAGGGATATACAGGCGACAGGATAATGAAAATATTTGAGAAAAACGACATTGTATCAGGCATTATTTCACTGGGCGGAAATGTTCAGTGCTATGGCAAAAAGACTGACGGAAGTCTCTGGAGATGCGGAATAACAGACCCTGACAATCCTGAGGATAAGTCTTCACTCATTGGTACGGTTGAGGTTTCTGACAAATCCGTTGTCACATCGGGGGGATACGAGCGTTTTTTCAAAGATGAAAATAGCGGTGTTACCTATCACCATATCATGGATCCATCTACCGGATACAGTGCCGATAACGGTCTTTTATCCGTTACCATTGTCAGCAGTGACGGCACTCTTGCGGACGGACTATCTACAGCCTGTTTTGTTATGGGTGAGGATAAGGCAATTGAGTTCTGGCGTCAGCACAGCAGTGAATTTGACATGATACTGATAAACGACAAACGTGAAATAACCGTCACTCAGGGCATCAGCCAGAACTTTACATCTGACAGAATTTGGAATGTGGAAAGTTGAAAGTGGAATTATATAAGCCTAAAGCATAGTATAAAGCTTAAATCTTCTTTTGTCGTTTTGTTAACAGTCGTCATATGGAAGTTGTCAGTTGTTAGTTTAATGTCGGATGCCATCACAGTCATCTCACCCACTCTGTCATCCTGAGCGCAGCGAAGGATCTTTTTCATGAAACCAGCGTGACCTGAAAGATTCTTCGTCGCTTTGTTTTTTGAAAATATCATAGTTCATAATTGTCGGCAAGTCCAAAAACATTACTACTCATAAAAACAGTGCCGCTCCTCAGAATGACAAGTGGGGGAAGCTTATAAATCAACAAAAGAAGAAAAAAGTCTGAAACGTCATGCTCTAAGCTCTGCACTCTTAACTCTGAGCTATAATCGTTCCGGTTTTAGTAAGTCTTTCTGTGGAAGTATCTATTTCAAGCAAGGGAAAATACAGTTTCCTGTCTTCTCCCTTTGTATAAACAATATAATCAAACAGAGTGCAGCCTTCCGTCTTTCTCTTATCTGCGCTGCTGTTTACAACCATATTTATATCCTCACTGTGCATTCCGAACCTTTTCACAGCATCTGTAAGCAGTCCTTCACTATCTTCCGAGCTGACGATGATATTTGACGTTTTCATAATTTCCTTATTGTTACAGAAATATGAAAGAGTTTCACTGCTTTCACTTGCAGCGTCCCTGTTCATCATAATAAACAAACACTGACTTAATAGACAGCGTTTACCTGTAGAGGCTTCTGTACTGCTTACAGCGTCCTCTACATCTTTTCCATGCCCTTTTATTATCTTTATGCTGTTTTCGCTGTTCTCCGCCTCTGTATCAAGTGTAAGCATGGTGAGCATTATTCCGTCATCTGACTTGTCAATGCCTATCCCCTGTATTATCAGACGCTGATTGAGCGGAATATCTGAACAGCCTGACATAAATACTATCATCACAGTAAGCATTCCTGCAAGCATTCTTTTGCTTATACTTTTGTTTTTTATCATTATTCCTATAAGACGAATAAAGGGCAAAAATATTACAGCCGCAAAAATAATAATCATCATAAGCTTTTTATCAAACAACATATCACCTATATTTTTATTCAGCGAAAGAAAGACCGCTCCACTGGCTATGACTGAAACCGTAATGTAAAAAGCCTTTGAGGATGACCTTATACGGCACAGGCTGTCCCTTAATATCAGCATATATCCGCAAAGCTGACATACTGCTGACGATATAACTATGCTGATAAAAACAGGATGCAGCCGCTGAAGCGTTCGTGTTCCATCCGTAATATGGTAGAACGGAAATGTCGTTCCGATAAGATATATGCCCATTGAACCGCTTATCAGTATCAGCATGAATACTAAAAACAGGCTCTGGAAAATATTCCACATCATTACAGGACGCAGCGTTCGACCCTTTGTTCTGCTAAGATAGCATATCAACAGAATTATTTCTCCTGCTCCGGAAATAACTTCCGCTATGCCGTCACTCATGGAAATACCTTTGGCGTTCATATTCAGGCTCTGTAAATCTAAAAGCGGAAACAGCCCCGTCATAATGACAATACTTCCTGCCAATATCCATATAAATACAAGAAATGAAAATCTGACCGCTGCTTCAAGTCCCTTTACAGCAGCATATAATGCAGCAGCAAATATTATAATGGTTATAACTATTCCGCTGATATCAGGCGCATATTCTATACAAAAGCTGAAGGTCCTGTACAAGATCGCTGTACACTCATAAACTGAAAACAGTATCAGAAATGCTCTGCCTGACCTCGCTGTAAAAATATTGTCAGCCTTCTGCTGCCTTTCAAAGCTGCCGCAGATAAGAACCGGTATAAGAACTGTTGTAAAAATCACAATGCTGACAAGAAGCGGCAGCATAAGCCCCCATACAGAGGTCTTTCCGTCAAAGCTCTGCTGAGCTGTAATTACTGCGCTTATCCTTGATACAAACATCAGTACCCCAAGCTGAGCAGCTGTTATTTTTTTATTTGTTTCCATAGATCATTTCCTCCGGATGCGCACCGGGCATATTCTGCACCTTATTGTTTCTGCCCGAAAGTATCCTCCACCCTGCACGAAAAAATACATCACGAAATACTGACACACCAAACGGTGTCAAAGGCGACATATACGGTATGCCAAAACATGTTTTGCTGCACATATTCACAGATACCATACACATTACTGCTGCTATGCCCCATATTCCGAACATTCCGCCGACAACTGCAAATACTATCCTGAGTACAGCAACCGGCGCATACATATCAGGAACAATATATGAACATATTGCTGAAATAGCAACCACCATTAATGTCGGCGCTCCTATAAGTCCGGCATTGATCGCCGTATCTCCTATCACAAGTCCGCCTACTATACTGACTGCATATCCAAGCGGCTGAGGCATTCTCAGACCGGATTCACGCATTATCTCATACACAAGAAGTATCAATATAGTTTCCGCAGTCAGGGACAGAGGCGTATCTCCTATTGATATCGCTATTTTATTAAGTGTCAGAGTTGGAAACATTTCCGGGTCATAGGTTCCAAGCGCCGTATAAAATCCCGGAAGAAGAACCGAAATAAAAGAAGCGGCAAATTTCAAAAGTCTTGTAAACAAAGCAAAATAC